>CAYSIO010000087.1:0-6228 GCA_964431115.1 uncultured Vampirovibrio sp. | reverse complement strand
GTTTCACATTGAAAACAGACCTCTCCCTCAAGGGGCGAGGTTAAATAATAAATATGATGTAAAAATTTTACCAAACAACTTTTTCTATTAGTTCAATTTCATACCCATCAGGATCTTGAACAAAAGCTATTTTAGTCCCCTTACCATTTAAGTCAAAAGGTTCATAAAGATATTCATAACCAAGATTTTTAATCTTTGATGTGAAATCATCTAAAGAATCAACAGCAAAAGCAAAATGGCCAAATCCTGAGCCAATTTCATAACCACCCTCCGGAGTTTCATCATTATAAGTTAATTCTATTTGACAAGTGCCTTCTTTATCATTTAAGAAATACAACCAACAATCATCAAGTCTTTTTTTGTGATCTAATTCCATATCAAGAACTTCTGTATAGAACTTTAAAGATGCATCAATGTCTTTAACTCTAATCATTGTGTGTAAAAACTTCATAAAAACTCCTTCTTAAAATAATTATGATACAATTAGATTATACATTAAAGGAGTTGTTATGAGAAATTTTTTTGAAACAAATATCTATTATGCAGATACAGATGCATACGGCGTAGTTTGGCACGGAGCTTATCTCAGATGGTTAGAGAAAGGGCGCTGCGATTTTTCTGAAGCTCTTGGTTTTAACCTTGCGGAGCTTGTCAAACAAGATATCGCGCTTCCTGTTGCGAATATGAATGTAAAATTCAAGGCTTCTGCAAAATTGAATGATGTTTTAGTTATTGAAACTTGGATTTCAAAACTAACTCCGCTTTGCGTAACATTTTCACAATCAATAAAAAATAAAGAAACCGGCTTGGTTTATATTCTTGCGGATTTTGATGTAGTAGCAGTAAACAATCAAGGAAAACTTTACAGAAGAATCCCGGAACAACTTAAAATTAAACTCGAAGAGGCTATGGAATAATGCAAAGACTAAACAAATTTATCGCATCATCAGGATATTGCTCCCGACGTAAAGCAGACGAATATATAGAAAACGGCGATGTCGTTGTTAATGGCAGAATAGTTAAAGAACTTGGGTTTCAAGTAGGACCAAAGGATAAAATTTCCGTCGAAGGGAAGCTTATAAAACCTTTAAAAACAGAATATTACAGATTCTATAAACCTGCCGGATATATAACAACATCCGAAGACGAAAAGGGTAGAAAAACAATATATGATATTATTCCGCCTGAGCTTTCAAAACTTAAACCTGTAGGTAGATTAGATAAAGACTCAACAGGGCTTATTATAATGACTAACGATGGAGAGCTTATCAATGAAATGACTCACCCTTCAATAAAAGTTCCAAAAGTTTATATTGTTAATATTAACGGAAAACTTTCTCCTGAAGAAGGCGAAAAAATGTATAATGGTTTTGAAATAGAAACTGATACCGGTGAAAAGAAGATGGCATATGCACAAGTTCTACCAATTGAATTAACAAATAAGTCTTCAACTTTACAAGTGACACTACATCAAGGTATCAATCGCCAAATACGTAAGATGTTCGCTGAATTAGGCTATGAGGTTGTTTCTTTAAAAAGAGTTCAACACGGAACCATTACACTTGAAGGGCTCAAAAAAGGTCAAATAAAACCAATGAAACCTAAGCACGTAAAAGAACTTAAGGATTATCTTGCAAAAATCAAGAGAGAAAAAAATGCTTAAAATCGCAATTGTTGGAAACATAGCATCAGGAAAATCAACCGTTGAAAAAATCATTAAAGACAACGGCTATAGGGTTTACGATACAGACAAAATTGCGCACAAAATATTAGCAAATAGCCTAGCGGTAAAAACACAATTTGGCACTACTGACAGAAAAGAACTCGCTCAGTTAGTTTTTTCTAACCCTGATAAATTAAAGTTATTAGAATCAATTATTCATCCTGAAGTAAAAAAAGAATTAGAAAAAATATTTAATAGTAACGAAGAAATTGTTTTTATCTCTGTACCACAACTTTTTGAAGCAGGCTTTGAATCTTTATTCGATAAAATTATTTATGTTACCGCTAATGAAAATATTAGAAAAGACCGTTTAATGATAAGAAATTCGTTCACACCGGAAGAAGCTCAAAAACGTATTGATGCACAATCAGAATTTGGGAAAAAAGAAAAATGCGATTTTGTCATTGAAAACAATACAACTCTTGATGATTTAAAAGAAAATGTTCAAAATATATTATCAATACTTGTCGGATAATTTCGCTGCCCTATAGATTTCATAAATGCTCAGCAATAAGAAAACTCCAAAAAGCAATAGATAAGAACTATTGCTATAAACAAGAGTTTTACCAACCCTTGTCGGTTCAAAAATGTTTAAAATATATCCGGTGGCAGTACCTAAAAGTCCCACCATCATAAAGTAACTAAAGTTTAGAATACTAACAGCCGTTCCGGAAATCATTTTAGGATTTGTTGCATATAAGACCGGAACAAGTAGGGATGACAAACTCGCATTTGCTGCTAATACGCAGAAAATAAATGCAATAAATACCGTTCTTACATCAAACCAAATAAACACACAAATCAATAATAATGATAAGAATGTAATATACGAAGCGCCTTTTAAGAAAATAACTCTATGGTTGTGAAACAATTTGCAAATAGAAGCATTAATTATATTGAATACAGCTGCGACTATTGCCATTATTGATAATACAACCGCAGCTTTTGCGGATGTCATTAAACAAAAGTCCTCTAAGAATTTCTTGCCAATAACAGTTTGAATAACATAAGAGATACCAAAATTACAACAAGCAAAAGTAAACAATGCTCTATTGTGTTTATTATGTAAGACCAATTTGAAAGGCAGGGCCTTAATTCCTACTTGATTATTAATATCAGGCAATTTTGCTTTCGGTAATAAAATTAAATAGGCTATGACAGAAATTAGTACTATAACGGCTATAATTAACAACAACTCTCGCCAAGTAAGCACTCGCATTGCCATTACAAAAGGAGCATTAGCGGCAATCCCGCCTGCATATCCAACAAACAGCATTACTGATAATGCTATACCAAAATCTTTTTCCTCAAATAAAAATCCTAATTCTTTTATGATACTCAGGTAGAACATACTGCCACCCAAACCCAAAAGAGCACGTGAAAAATACATTAAAGGTAAACTTGATGTAAGCGGAAAAATAATACAACCTATAGTCATAATTATTGCACCGACAGCCATTACTCTATAACCACCATAACGATCTACAAAGATTCCGTTTAACAATTGAGTAAATGCGTATACATACATGAAAATCGCACCAAAAGCAGTTATTTGAGGCGCTCCGACAGATAGCTCTTGCTCTAAAACATCAAAAATGGCACCCGGAACGGCGATTCTCTGAAAATTAGCAACAAAATAAAATACTGTTCCTAATAATATAAGCACAAAATGTAACAAAAAATTTTTGTTTTTCATATCCCCTACCAATATATACTGTTAGCTTAACGCTAATTTATAAACATGTCAACGAGTTTACAAAAAAAAACGGAACCTGTATACAGAATTCCGATGATTGTTTTTTCTAGTTTGCGCAAGTTATGCACATTTTCTTTTTACTCTCACGATAATACTCATGTTTTCGTGTTTCTTTTAATTTCTCCTCGCAAAGTTGCCTTACAACTCGGATTGGTTTATAGAACCAATCCTCTCCTCATATCTCCGATTTAACGAGAGGGTATAACCCATAACATTTTGAGGTTATTGGCTCGGAGATTTACCCCCTCGCCCCAATCTCGCTAATCCAGTAGCGCCTCAAGGATTCTGGCATTTTTATCTGCCAATCCGGTCTTTCTGACTTGACTGCGTGTAATATAGCTTCTCAAAGCTTCACGAATCAATTCTGAACGAGATCTGCTTTCTAAATCAGCCACCTCGTCAATTTTGCCCAAAAAGCTTTCAGGCATTGAAATCAAAACTCTTGCCATAGTTTTCTCCTTTTATACTCTATATACATTTTTTGCAACTTGTATATATATAAAGTATAACTATTTTAAAAAATTGCCTTTTTAACGACAAAATATTAAGAAATCTTTACAAACCCATTCAAAGCATTTCTTTAGAAGGCTTGCAGATGTCTTTACGATAATATAACCCTTTAAACTTAATATTTTCAGCTTCTTCATAAACTTGAGCGGCAGACGAAGCAGGCGATCTTCCAAAAGCTGTTATAACAAGCGCAGGCCCGGTTTCAGCCTCAAACTCAAGATATCTGTTTTTTTGAATATTAGGATAAAAAGATAGTTCTACATTTTCGTCCAATAAATCCAACCCTTCAATAGTATTCTCATTATTTTCTTTATTTTTACAATGCAAAACCACTGATGTCGCAGATAAATCTTTTTGTGAAATTTCATCAACTTCATCACTAAAAGCCCCAACAACGCAAGACAAAATTAAATCTACAAAATCTATATCAAGTAACTTCAGAAGTGCAATACAATCAGAATCCTGTAAGAAAGGTTGAAATCCTAATACATAAATATTGCCATCCTCAGTCAAAATCCCGTCAATTCCAAAAATTCCGGTATACGGATTTTGACCTGCTTGTAAATACTCTAAGATAGGATAAATAATATTATCCATTATAAAATATTCATTATTTATCGTAAGCTTATAATTTGGAACACAAGCGCCCATGCCTGATGTCAGTTGTCCGCCTTCACCTTCCAACATATGCTTGTATGAAATAGCCGAGCCTAAAGGTAGCGCTTTATAACCATCAGTAAGCGCATAAAAAGAAAATGGTGTCCCCCAAATATAATCCTCAATAATAATTTTTTGATTCTTATTAACAAAATAAAAATCAAGAATCGATTTTGCCATATTTTGCGACGTCATAACTATTGCACTTGATGGCTCGTTCGTTTTTATTACAAAAGGGTTTTTCAAATTCTTTATATAATCAATTGCAATATTTTGTTTTTCAAAAATACCGAATCTCGGTGTCGGTATTCGTAACTTATAAAGAAGTCTTTTCAAGGAAGATTTATCAACAAGAAGATTTAAAGCATTTTGCGACGGCGCAAAAACCTGTTGGTTATTATTATTAAAAACTTCAACTATATCGGTCTTTAAAGATTTTAAAGAGACAGGTATTGTCAAGTCGATTCCGGTTTCCAACACAAACTCCAAGAGCTCAGATACAGCATCCTCTCTTATATCAACACAAGTTACAAATTCTTTCATTGTAGCAGCGCCGGGAGCTACATACACCTCATATTTTTCTGATAAAAACTTGGCAAGAGCATACTCTTTAGCTGAGTTACCTATAATCAAAACTTTCTTCTTCATAAATAAAGTATAACACAAATTATTTACTTTTTACCATTGTCGCGGTATTATTGCTTTAAGGGAGATAAAAAATGAAAACACAATTGGAAAACATTTATACATCAGCAAAAGCTGATATTAATAACGCTCAAAGCATAGCTGACATTGATGAAATCAGATTAAAATATTTAAGCCGTAAAGGTGAATTTAATTCAATAAAAAAAGGCCTAAAAGATTTAAGCGACGACGAGAAAAGAACTGTCGGAGCATTTGCCAATCAAATCACGGAAGACCTTGAGAACTTATTAAAAGAAAAACATAATACTTTCTATCAAAAAGAACTAAACGAAAAGTTGCAAAAGGATAGAATAGATATAACTTTGAGCGGGAAATCTATCCCAATGGGTAAAGTTCACCCATTAACACAAACTACTAATGAAATAGTTACAATATTTCAGAATTTAGGATTCTCAGTTGTTGCTCCAAGTTTATCTCCTGAGGTAGAGACGGAATATTATAATTTCGACATGCTGAATGTACCAAAAGATCATCCGGCAAGAGATGTACAAGATACTTTCTATGCAAACATTGCTTCCAACGCAGTATTAAGAAGCCAAACTTCAGGCGCACAAATTCACGTAATGGAAAACCAAAAGCCTCCTATTAAAGTTATTGCACCGGGAAGAGTATACCGTAACGAGAACGTGAATGCGCGCAAAAACAACTTTTTCCATCAAATTGAAGGTCTATATGTTGATAAGGACATCACTTTCGGAGATTTGAAAGGCATTCTTAACGAATTTATAAGACAATATTTTGGATCATCACGTCCTACAAGATTCAGAAGCAGTTTTTTCCCGTTTACGGAACCTTCTGCAGAAGTTGATGTTCAATGTATTATGTGTCAAGGTAAAGGTTGTAGAACTTGTAGCGGAACAGGTTGGCTGGAAGTTCT
>CAYSIO010000086.1:0-6229 GCA_964431115.1 uncultured Vampirovibrio sp. | reverse complement strand
ACGCCGAGCCAAATACATTTACCCCCAGAATGACGGCAAGCTTGTAGTTATACCTACAAACCCAAATATATTTACCCAAGTTTTATATCGTGTTAAAATAATCATGCAAAAAGATAAAGGATTAAAAATGATTATTAAACTTACACAAGCACATATAATCGGAGCGTTTATTTCCTATTTATTAGGAGTATTTATTGTTCCGTTTGTTATAGACTGGTCGCAAAAAGAAGGCTTAGTCGATGTGCCAAACGAAAGAAAAATTCACAAAGCTCCAATATCAAGACTTGGTGGTGTTGCGATTTGGCTAAGCACAATGCTAACATTTTTGTTCTTAGTTTTGTTGAGCTACTATCCTTACGGAAGCTTACTCTCAGGAATTCTTCTTGGCGGTTCGTTAATGTTTCTTCTTGGTTTAATTGACGATATTTATAACTTAGATGCAAAGTTTAAATTGATAATACAGCTTTCTATTGCCACAATCGTATATCTTTTGGGGGTTAAAATAGACACTTTATTTAATCCATTCGGAAGCGCTATAGATTTGGGATTATTCTCTTATCCGATTACGATTCTATGGATTGTAGGGATTTCTAACGCTGTAAACTTTATTGATGGTGTAGACGGACTTGCGGGTTCTGTAATTACGGTAAACTCAATTGCTCTTGCGCTTGTCGCAATTGCAATGACTCCGGCTCAGCCAATTACTGCTTTAATAGCTTTCATTTTAGCGGGTTCTATGTTGGCGTTTTTAACTTTCAACTTTAATCCTGCAAAAATTTTTATGGGTGATTCAGGAGCATTATTCTCAGGATTCTTGCTTGCAACATTATCTATTGCAGGAGTTATGAAAGGTGCTACTTTAGCGATTCTGTTGCCGTTCTTGGTTTTAGCTGTGCCTATTATGGATATAACTTACTCAAGCTTGCGCAGAATTATGAAAGGAACATCTCCTTTTGTGGCTGATGCAGAGCATATTCATCATAAATTGTTAAAAGCCGGTTTTTCTCAGAAGAAAACCGTTGCAATATTGACATCCGTAGCTGTAGTTGGCGGAGCGATAGCTACTTATTTTTCCGGAATTATAAAGCACTATTTTATATACATAGCGGTTTTAATCTTTATAATGATTTTATTGAGTGTTATAAGTGTTTTAACTAAGCAGGATGCAGAAGAAAAGACAGAAGAATAAATAATAAAAGGCGAGGATTTTAAACCCCGCCTTTATTATTTATAACCCTTTTCCCTTACGAATCAGAATCGTTGTCCAAGTACCTATAATCTAATAAGCTTGAGTCACTAACGTTGTCAATATCGTAATACATAGACATATTAGATACGATTCTGTTTCTGTCTGCGAGTTTTTGTTTTTCTAAATCAGATTCCACTCCATAAGCTTGAATCTCTTGGTTTGTAACCCTTCCGTCCTTGTTCTTATCTATTTGGTCAAAATGGCTAAGTACGGTTTCTTGAAGTGAAGTACTTACTCCGGAAGAGCCTGCTAGAGCAATAATCTGTTCTCTGGTCAAACCTTGAGTTGCCATTTGTGACATAAGATTTTGTATTTCAGACGCTGAAATAGTTCCGTTACCGTCGGAATCAAGAGCTTGGAAATTATTTGTCATATATGATGCAAAAGTGCTTCCGTATGCAGAATTTTTTAAATATTCAGAATTAGTTAATGCATCATTTAAGTTTTCAATAGTAATACCGTCATTGTATTGGCTATTAAGCTGAGCAAAAGCATTCGTAAACCCTGAGCCGATGCCTGTAAACATTGATGTTCCGTCTAGTCGTTTACCCATATTATATCTCCTTGTGATTGTGATTATACTTGTATAATACTAGTTTAAAGATTTTTTAAAAAAAGTCAAACCTTTAAATAGATGAAAACAGACTGGAAAAGCTAAAAACATGTGTTAAAATAAATAATAAGATGTTTAAACGTATTTGTAAGATAACTTTCATAACGCATGGTGCTACTGTTCATTCTGTTGACGGTATTATTAACGATACACTTAAATACCCTAAATTAAACGAATTTGGGGAAGAAGAAATTGAAAAAGTTTGTGAATATCTTGAAAAACGCGGTGTTTCATATGATAAGATTTATACAAGCCCAAATGCTTGTTGCACGCAATCCGCGCAAATAATTGCAAAAATGTTTAAACAAAAACCAATTACTATTGATTTAATACAGCGTAATCACGGTATCTGGCATGGGCTATCTTTTGCAGATTTGTTTAAAGAGTACGGCTCAAAGATTTTAACTCAAACACCTGAAAAAGGTGAAGCACTTGTTGATTTTAACAAAAGAATTGCAAAAGATATTGATAAATTAATAAAAGAGAATAAAGGTAACAGGATTATAATTGTTACCACTCCTGAAGTTGTACAATCTGCAATAGCAAAAGCTTTAGGTATAAAACCTGAGAATCAGCACAAAGTCCTTATTAAAACAGGCTCTTTAACCCAAATCAGTTATTTTGACGGTTGGTCGAGTTTAATTTACTCTGATTACAGTCCTCTATAATGCCATTGAATTAATTTCTGTATACGCAGTCAATATTCTGTTTCTGATTTGCACAGCCATTTGCATACTCAATTCAGCTTTTTCAGCTGCAATCATTGCTTCGTGAATGCTTGTAGGTCCACCCATTGCAAGGTCTTCTTCTAAACGTTCAGAATGAAGTTTTGCATTATTTACAGCGTTAAGAGCGTTGCCAAAGCTGTTTCCAATCTGATTCGCAAATAATCCCAGACCTGTCGGATCCATTTTGTCTTTTAGTGGCGCAGACTTTGAAGCGTTTTCTAATGCTTTAGAAAATGCTGTTGCTTCTGTATCAAAATCAAACGCATCTTGTCTTTGCAAAAATTTATTATATTCTTGCACGGCGTTTAAGTTGAAATCTGTATTAAAGCTTTGTATTGATGTTGAAAAATCCATTGTTTTACAGTGACCAAGTGACTAAGTGAATAAGTGACCAAGTTATTTATGGTCTTTTTTTTCTTAATCTATCTTGCTCACTTTCTCCTTTCTTTTCTTGATCACTTGATCACTGATCTCTTGTTCACTTTATTAAATATTCATCGCACTCTGCATCATTGATTTAACGTTTTCTGCAACTGTTGCGTTAGCTTCATAAGCTCGTGATGCAGCAATCATATCAACCATTTCTTCAACGATATTAACGTTTGGAAGGTCTACATAGCCTTCCTCGTCAGCGTCAGGATGTGAAGGGTCGTAGACTGTTTTAATACCGTCTTCGCGTTCATAAATCTGCTCTACTTGTACACCACCGGTTACGAGTCCGTTGTTGAGAGCTACGTTAGCATTGATTAATAGATTGCCTGTTTTTGGATCAAACTGTGCGTCAGGATTATTGCTTTGAAAATTCGAGAATCCGCGATTTACAGCATCTTCATATATTGTTCTAAAAGAAACATCTTTCTTTACGTAAACACCTTTTGAACCGTCCGGTCTGCGAGTTGTATGAATATTCGCAATATTACTTGCGATTGTATCCATTTTTGCTCTTTGAGCTGTCATACCTGAACCGGCTATATCGAATATGTTGAAACTCATAATTTTCGGTGAATAAGTGACTAAGTGAATAAGTGACCAAGCTGTTTACGGTCCTATTTTTCTTAATCTGTCTTGTTCACTTTCTCCTTTCTTTTCTTGATCACTTGGTCACAGACCTCTTGATCACTCTTGCTTATTGTCCTCTTATAACTGAAGACAATGAACTAAATTGTCTTCTTGCTAAGTTTGAAAGTACAAGGTATCTTGTACCTGTTTTTGATAAATCCATCATTTCACGTTCTAACTCAACGTTGTTGCCGTCGGAGTTTGCACCGCTATAGACGTCAGTTACGTATTGCGGCTTGAAGTCCTCGCAAGAGTTTGTCATAAGATAAGCTTTTTCTTGCATTGTCGGAGTTCTATATGTATGGATTTCTCCGGTAAAGACATCTACATTAGGCGGAACGTATTTTATACTGTTTTGACCTTTGATATAGTCTTTTAAATCTTCTCTTTCAATGATTTCTGCAAGCTGGCTTTCAAATGCAACTTCTTTTCTTTGATAATCCGGAGTCATAACGTTCGCAATATTAGATGAAATAGCTTGTTGTCTGTCCATAAGCCCATTCATACCAAGATGGAGAATGTCAATTGTTCTTGAACTTATTAAATCCATAACTTACACCCCCAACCTTATTGTAAACTCTGTATAATCTTCTGTCGAACGAGAAAGCTCCAACTCTCCCATTTGCTCTTCTATAGATTTTTTGCAAATCCATAGTCCTAATCCGCTTCCGGTAGATTTTGTTGTAAAACCTTCATTAAATATTTTTTCAGGTTCGCTAATTCCCGGCGCATTGTTTGATACCATAACCAAAGCAGAATTTTCATCTTTTTCAGTTTTAATTTTTATATATTTACCATTTTTAAGGGCATTGTCGTCTTCTAATCCTTCAATTATTCCAAAGGCTTCAACAGCGTTTTTAACCAAGTTAATAATTACAGCAACAAGTTTCTCTTCATCGGCAACAACGTCAAAATCACCATTGTTTTCTACTTGAAATTCAATACCTTTGCCTTCAAGATATACTTGTGATAATTCAACAGCAGTTTCTACAGCGTCTTTTAATGAGATAGTTTTTAATTCGCTCTTTTCTTTTGTTTTTAATGATAATAAAGAATTGTTTGCCATTTTTAATGCTTTATTAATAGCTTTTACTGCGTTTTTAATACCATCAAAATTTTGAGAATCAGCATACTTATTGATGATTTCTGTGTATAAATCACAAATAGATAGCTGATTTCTGATTTCGTGCGCAATTACTCTGGATTTTTTCTGTGCATAATCAGAATCAACTAATGTTTCAACGCTCTGTTCTGCGTAACCTAAAACAGCATCGCTTGTTGACTCATCAATACTGTCTAGAAGTCTTCTTATTGAAGCATTTAAAAGTATATTATCACGTCTGTCCGGATTATATTTTTCTTGATATGGCGCAATATCTACTTTAGAGTTTCTCTTTATAATATCAAGAGCTTCATATTGAAGTTTTGAGTTATACAAAGAATAATAGCGAACAGTGTTTTTATCGCCGGTGTTATTGTCCCAAATTAGTATTGAAACATATCTATGAGTCATAACACATAGAAATTCAGTATTCGCCCATACTTTTTCAACAAGATTCTTTGAATCGTCTGAATAACTATAAGATTCTACTTCGGAGAATTCTAGTCTTTTTAATAGACCTTGAAGGCCTTCTTTGTTATCAATTCTGTAAAGAACAACTCCGGATTCCGGTGCGTCCAGTAAAGGTTCGACAGCAGAACGAATCAAACACTTAAGTGCCTGTCTTGATAAGAACCTATTTCCTTGAGATTCTATAAGTTCTTTTAGATAATTCTGCTGTCTTACAATTTTTTTCATATCAGCCGTTTAACCCCCACCCGGTGCTTTGCACCACCCTCCCCGTTGGAGAGGGGTAAGTTTAACGCAATTTTATACGCTTAATTTAACTTTTTTGCTCAAGAAACCGTTGTTGATAGCGTAAAGAACAGCTTGAGTTCTGTCGTTTACTTGTAGTTTTTGGAAAATATTATTAACGTGAGTTTTAACAGTTGTTTCAGAAATGAACAATTTGTTAGCGACACCTTTGTAAGTAATACCTTGAGTTAATAATTCCAAAACTTCTTCTTCTCTTTGAGTTAAATATGAAAGAAGATTTTCTTCGTCTGATTCTTGTTTTGAAGATTCTTCTCTGAAAGATTGTTGGAAATATTCAAAGAATCTGCTGGATAGTGCAAGTGGTAAGTAAATTTTTCCGCCAAGCACTTCTTCAATTGCATAGATTAATTGAGCAGAAGCCATAGTTTTTAGAACATAACCTTTAGCACCTATTTTCATAGCTCTGAAGATTAAATCAGCATCATCATAACCGGAAAGAGCAAGAACTTTTGTTCCTAAATCTAATTTTCCGATTTCCATAATTCCTTGTAGACCATCTCTTTCAGGCATATTCATGTCTAAAAGAACGATATCCGGTTGATATTTTTTAATTAGGTTTAAACCTACAGTGATGTTTGTTGCGATACCAACAACATCAAAAGTTCCTTCAAGATTCAAAAGCTCTCTTATGCCAACTAAGTGTTCATAATTGTCATCAATAAGTAATACTTTTGATTTTTTCTTAAATTCACGTCTCATACTCT
>CAYSIO010000085.1:0-6236 GCA_964431115.1 uncultured Vampirovibrio sp. | reverse complement strand
GGATATTTATTAACAAAAAAAGCTCTGTCAGTTATATAACATTCAAAAGAACGAGCCCATAATTCAGTTAACTGATTATAATATCGATTAGTTCTTGATATTTTAGATTTAACACGTTTTAGCATTCTTTGTTTTGATTTAAGCTTTAAATATTTAACAATAATATCTTCCGCATCTAAATTATCCGGAGAATAAATTTTAACGGTAAACGGTGTTACAACTTTAACTCTGTCATATTTAAGAAGGTGTTTGTAATTTTGCTTACAAATTTTATTCTCTAATTTTTTATATATTGAAGTTTCATCAAGCTCAGGGAAAGTTTCTATAATATCTTTTTTTAGTTTTTTTATTTCAGATTCAAGTTGCTCTTTTTGATTAAATATAGGTTTAATCTTTTCTTTTGAGACAGATAAAACTGTTATATTTAAAAGCTCTTCATGCATTTGCTCAGAAATTTCTTCTGACAAAAAATCCAGAGATTTTAAGGTTTTATCTTGTTGGTAATGAATATAGTGAGCAAATTCATGTATTAAAGTTTTTAGTACGGTTGCTTCATCTAAACCTTTAGAAATATCGATTCTGAATACTCCATTTTGAGCTTTAAAGAAACCCTTATTCCCTCGAGCTCTATTTTTATCTATATTTACCTCTATTCCAAGAGATTCAAAATACGATATTATCTCTAAGATTATGTTTCTTTCACAAGCCATTTTAAATAATCTTCCGAACAATCAACAATAGGTAAAGCAATGATTTCAGGCACTGAATATGAATGCAAATCTTCAATCACAAGTTTAACTTTCCCATAGTTAGCTCTACGCGTCTTTATCATCATTAAAATTTCTTTTTCTTCACAGATTTCGCCTTCCCAAGAAAAAACTGATTTAACGTTATCAATCAACGATACACAAGCGGCGAGTTTATGTTTCATCAATACTCTGGTAATATCTTTGGCTAATTTTTTTGAAGGTACTGTACAATAAACAACAACAATGTCCATAAAAACTCCTTTTTTTTATTCTTAAAAAATTTTTCCCGGATTTAATATATTATTTGGATCAAAAGCCTTTTTAATTAGTCTCATATATTCAATAGCATTTTCATCAATAATATTTGTCAGATAAGGTAACTTTTCAAGTCCGACTCCGTGTTCCGCAGAAATGGAACCGCCTAAATCTTTGACTTTAGAGTATAATTCTGCTTTAAAAGCAGAATGTTTTCTAAAATCATCGTCGTTTTCTAAATTTAACGCAATTTGCGGATGTATATTGCCGTCTCCGACATGTCCAACAATACATACTTTAAAGTCGTATTTTTTTGCTAAATTGTTGCAAGAAGCAAGTAATGATGATAATTGGCTTCTTGGAACAATTACATCATCCGTAACAACATCAGGTGCGAGTCTTGTAGCTGCAGAATAAGAAGAACGTCTGGCTTGCCAAATTAGTTCTGCGTTTTGGCAGTTAGGCAAATCAACTTCAGTTGCACCATTTTTAACAAGAATGTTTTTTGCTCTTAAGCTTTCTTCTGTTAAATCAGAAGAATAACTATCTAAATCAATCATTAATAGGCACTCGTTTTCAACCTTTAGTCCGCATTTCATAAAATCTTCAACAGTTGTCATTGAATTCTTATCCATAAAATCTATTGAGGTTGGGTACAATTGAGATTCTACCAAATTATTTACTGCGGATATTGCTTTTATAGATGAGTCAAAATAACCTACAACAAGCTGACGAGAAAGTGGTTTAGGTATTAGTTTTAAAGTTGCTTCTACTATTATTCCCAAAGTTCCTTCACTACCTACCATTAACTGAGCTAAGTGGTAACCAACAGAATTTTTTACGGTATCAGAGCCAATTGTTATTAATTTCCCGTCTGCAGTTACTATCTTTAATGATAGAACATAGTCTTTTGTTGTACCATATTTAAAAGCTTGAGCTCCACCTGAAGACATTGCAATACTTCCGCCGACTGTTGAAACCCTGTAATTAGAAGGATCAGGCGGGTAAAATAAGCCTCTTTTTTCTGCCTCCAGTTTTAAATCGCCCAATAAAACTCCCGGTTCTACTTTTGCTGTCATATCCTGAGCGTTTAACTCTAAAATTTTATTCATTTTAGAAAAATTTAGCACAATACCGCCCTTTGAACAAACACAAGCTCCTACCATATTTGTTCCTGCACCTCTTGAAACAATAGGAATTCCGTGTTCGTTCGAAAATTTTAGTATTTTTTGCACATCTTCAACTGTTTCGACAAAAACTACTAAATCAGGTACCTCACTGTTGGTTTCAACATTTGACGCATCTGTTGAATAGCAATAGCGTTCTTCCATAGTTGCAAGAACGCTATCAGAATTAATAAATGATTTTATGTTTTCTAATTTATTTTTCAACAACATGAGATGCTATTTTTTCTATACTTTTGTTTAATTTAGCTATTTGACGATCCATGCCACCAACTTTTTTGGTAAGCTGAGTTGTATCATTTTCATCCAATGTACCAAGAATACTTTGAAGTTTAACCTCAAGAGAATCAATTTTAGCCTGTTGCTGAGACATTTTTTCATCCATAGCAACTAAAAATCGATTCAAAGTTTCCTCAAAAGGTTTCATATCAAGTTTATTGTTAACTGTTGTTTCGACAATAACTTTATCAATCTTTGTCTCAAGAGATGAAATCTTTTTAGCTTGTTTGTCAAATACAGTACCTAATGCTTCAATTAATTCTACACTTTCTGAATTGTCTTCCGATTCAGCTTTTAAATCTGTTAACAATTCTTTTATTTCTTCTATATAGTCAAGAGATTCTACTCTATCAGATATAGTATTAATCTGTGTACTAGCATTATCCACCCATTCAGCCAAATATTCAAACACTTGATTAAATACCTGATTTGATTTAGCACCGTTTAACATCATAGAATTTAAAGAATTTAGTTTTGAATCAATTCTGTCCAAACCCGAATCTTGAGCAAAATTTCTTGTTCTTTCATCCAAATCGTTAATCACAAGTTTAAAATCTTGTAAATTTTCTTGTAAAGTTTTATAGGATTCATCTGAAGCCAAAATTAGCTTATTGGTTCTGGTGCTTATGCTGACAATGTCTTCTGCAAGAGCATCAAAATCACTTTTTGCAGGTAATTCGGTTTTTATTGATTCAACCAACTTATAGATATCATTTGTAGAATTTAATAAATTAACAAATTCCTGACTGTGATCTTTGTCCTTCATTTCGTTAAGAACAAGTCTTAAATTAGCAATATCAGATTCTAAATCCTGAAGACTATATATATAGTCTATTTCTCCATTTGAAGAAATAATTGTATTAATCTTCTCATTTATTAACTCAATATCTTCTTTTAAAGAATCAATTTTAGAAGTTGTGCTTACAATATGACTTAATACTGTTATCAATTCATCATGTTTTTCTTGAATAAAATCTAAAATTTCTTCCTGTTCAGCGACAAATGATATTTGATTAAATACATTTAAAATTTGAGTTATTATTTCTGTTTTTAACTGATTCAAACATTCATCTATATTATTTGCATCCAATTTTTCTTCAATTTCTTGCATTGATTTTAATATAGAATGTTTAACTAATGTGTTTAGTTCAGTTACATCAGGTAGACTATTTGCACACAAGTCATTAATATCTTCTATATATCCTAACTGTTCATTAACCAGAGCTTCTAGGGAGCCAATCTGTTTATTAATTGAAGCTTGGAAAGCCTCGTCGAAAGATTTGTTAGAAATTTGCGAACGTAAATTCTCAAAACATTCACCTAAGTGTCTAAGTTCAACAGTAGTAGCATTACCGGAATCTTGTACTGTTTTTACCAAAGAATCTATTTGAACAGCCAATTCATCCTTAACAGAATCAAATTTACCTAAAATAGTATCTATTGATGAGCGTATTGAAGAAAATGCATCATTATATTGATTTGTCATTAACTTAATTTCTTCATACTTATCAACAACTGTATCAATAAATTTCTTATCAAATAATGCTAACTTTTCTTCAAATGAGTTTCCGTTATCCTTTATGAAATCAATAATTTTATCGTTTAATCTGTCGAGTGCAGAATTAACAAGAATTTCGTTAGCAGCCCTAAAGTCTTTCATAGCTGATGTAAACAGACTTGAATCGAGCATTTTGTTCAAATCGTTTATAATATTGTCAAATGAATTGGTTAATTCTATTTTTAAATTATCCAATTTACTTGAAAGAACTGAATTATCGGTTTTAATATCCAAATAAGATTTTAAGTCTTCAATATTATTATAAATATGAGCATTAACAATTTCTTCAATTCTGGATGTTAAATTAACTATGTCATCAGCCTGAGTTCTTTTTAATAAATCAAATTGTTCAATCAGCTCTGCAATAATTACATCAGTCTCTTTTTCAACGTTAGTTGAAAGCGCAGAAATTTCGTTCTTTGTAAATGAAACGATAGCCTCTTTTACTTCTTGTATTTGCAATTTATTAGCATCCAGCTGCTCAGTAAGTTTAGTAATATATGCATCTATTGTTTGAAGCTCACCGGCAGAAACTTCAGCGGTTAAAGTTTTCAAGGCAGAGACTTTATCATTAATCGACTTATCAAGCTCTTCTATCAGATTGTTATTGTTAGCACACATTTGTGTTAGAGCCGACAAATCAGCACTGGAAGTTCTTGCTAAGTCTCTTTGCTCCTCAGCTATTGCCTGAAGCTCACCGGATTTTGATTTAATATCTTCTGCAGATTTAGCAATGAGAGCCACGACTTCATCATATTTTGAACTCACGTCCTGAGTTTGAATGTCAATAACAGAATCTAAGTACTTAGTTATATCATCCATTTGAGCTTTTAAATTTAAAGTCAGCGATTCATTGTTTTGTTCAATATTTTTTGCGAATTCACTTAATTTATTCTTAAGAGCAACATAATCGACAGCTGTGAGTTTAATATTTTCATCAATAACATTTCTTAATTGTTCAGCAATATTTTCAATTTGTTTAATATTTTCATCAGCCTGTTCATTCCACAACGTTTTTAATGCCGAATTTAAGTCTACGATTCTTTCCTGCAAATATTTAGACTGCTCTGCAGATTTAGATTCAAGACCGGCAAAAGTTTCTTCAATTTTTAACTTATAATTTTCCAACTTTTCAGCTAACAGCTCTTGCATTTTGTCAGAAACATCTGAAAATTCTTCATTAATTTTATCAGATAACGCTTTATCAGATTTATCAAACAAAATAGACATTTGAGAAACTAACGATTCAAAATTACTTTCAATAATAGAAAGCTGTCTTGTCATATCACCATCGATATTCTCATCGACCTTATCCAAGATACTCTTAACTGTTGAAAAATCTGCCAAAACGGAATCAACTTTCTCTGTTAAATCAACAGAGGTCTTTTCATTAAGACTATTCATGAGCTCTTTTAAAGCAACAAAATTATTCAATATTTTGTCTAAATTATCAGATCTTGATTCAGCTTCTTCTGAAGATAAATTTTTAATTAGAGTTTTTAAATCAGAAATTAAAGAAGCAAACTCTTGAGAATTTTTAGTATACAAATTCTCTACTGAGAATTTTAATTCACTTATTTTATCAGCATTTTCACAGGTAAATTCTTGTTTAAATTCTGAGATTTTATCTAACAAGCCTGATTTTATCAAGTTGATTTTTGTTTCAAAGTCAGAACCGGCTTTTTCCGTTGCCAAAATCATCTTCTGTAATTTTTCTTCAGAAGTTATGCTATTTACATTTAACAATTCTTTAATTTCAGAATAAGAGTCTTGAAGCTCCAGTAGCTTAGAATAAGAGAATTTTAACTCTTTTTTTAGATCCTCAGAGTTTTCTGAAATTGATTTTTTAATTGAGTCAAAACTTTTTAAATTATCTTCTTCGATATTCTTTAAATTAGTTTCAACTTGAACCCTGATTACATCAACAATATCTCTGATTGTTTCTACATAATCTAAGCTATTTGCCTTAATAACATTAGAAATATTTGCGATTTTAGAATCAATATCATCGTTATTTACTTTGCTTGTTTCACTAACATATGATAAAACATCGACAATTGATGAAGCTATTTTTTCTAATACATTTTTCAAGTCAGCTAAGGATGAAGCTTGAGTTTTTGAAAATTCCTCTTCAACCGAATCCAATTTGCTTATAATCAATTCATACTTGCCATACAAATCATCGGTGATTTTTTGTGACAAATCAGAATT
>CAYSIO010000084.1:0-6261 GCA_964431115.1 uncultured Vampirovibrio sp. | reverse complement strand
ACACAAGTTTTTCTTAATATTACTAACTTAGAGTGCTTTTCTTACTTTTTCCGCATCCTCATTATTTTTAAACTCGATTCATTCTCAATTTGAGCCCAAGTTTAACAAGTTTATTTATGAATACTTGGGGCAATTTCGAAACAATATAAGCAAAATGCGCATCAGTACCAATCAAATACGATGGTTTTGGATTTTTTGCTCTGTCAGCAGCCAAAATGATCTCTGCAACTTTTTCAACATTTAAACCCTTAGTTTCATTTTTACGCGCATTTGCTTCTATGAAACGCATTTCTTCTTCATATCCTTCGCAATTAAACATAGCCTCTGTGTTTTCTTTTATTGATTTATCCCATAAAGGAGTGACAATAACACCCGGCTTAACCGAAATAACTTTAATATTACGTTTGTTTTCAATTAGGAACGAATTAAAAAACATATCAAGACATCTCTTGGAAGCACAATAAGGTGAGATAAAAGGAAATATGCCAAAGCTTGCCATTGAACTTATATTAATTATTCGCCCATTATCAAGAATATCTGCAAGTCCTTGTGCCATCTCCACATGCCCGAAGACATTCACATTAAATTGACGTCTTACATCTTCCATAGATAATTTTTCGACCGGACCTGCAACAACACATCCAGCTATATTAATCAGCGTATCTACTTTTTCTGTTTTTGATTTAATAAAATTTACGGCTTCAGCGACAGTTTCAGGCTTCGCGTAATCAACATAAAACGGGCAAACATTATCAGATAAATTTGACAGCTCTTTACCTTTAGCCTCAGAACGATACCCTGCAAAAACAATAGAATCTTTTGATAGAATTTCAACTAATGCTTTTCCAATACCCGATGTAGCACCTGTAATTACATATGTTTTAGTCTTCATAAAGCGGTCTCATAATTAGTATTGACGAAACATTTACCTGCATAAAATCATGCTCTTCGACATTTTTTGTCGGATGCAATTTATATTCTAATGTACAATTTTTTACAGCCAGAAAATTTTTATTACCATTCAATACTTCTGATAACAAACGATTCTTTTTCCCTATTTTAGGCATAAAGATATAACCACGAATTATATGTTCTGTTGTTTCTATATAAACCTTTTCTCGCCAAGCAGAAGTTGACAATTCTAATATTTCTTTATTTTCCATTATGCCTCATTTCTTATCTACAAATTTTCTCACTATTCTTATGACATATAAGATTGGAATAAAGGTAAGTATAAAGCCAAAGCCATTACCAATACAATTGAACCGATTACCAATAACATAATTGGTTCAATCATCTTAGTCATTGTGTCAATAATACCGTCTAAAGTTCTATCCAAGAAGTTTACCCCTTTTTCAAGCATATCACCCAAACGACCTGATTGTTCCCCTGTTGATATCATAAACAAAAGCATTCTTGGCATTATCTTGGTTGCTTTCATAGCTTGTGAGACCTGTAGACCTTGTTGAACTTTAACAATAGCACCACTCATTTTGTTTCGTAAAACCGAGTTAGTCAAGGTAATTACACCCAAGTGCAAACAGTCAACAATCGGAATACCGGCATCATATGATACGCTTAATACTGACAAAAAGTTTGAGTAGTTTGAATATAAAATTAAATTATTAAGCAAAGGTATTTTTAAAACCAGTCTATCTAATATATTTCTTGCAGGCTGCCATTTTGTTACTACAATACAGAAAGCAACAAATGCAACTATAAACATCGGTATAGTATACCAATACTCTTTCAAATAATCACCTGCATTAATCATCATTTGGGTTATAGCTGGCAGGGCTTTATCTTGTTGCTCAAACATGCCTTTAAACGCAGGGAATACAAATATTAACATTACTAACGTAATTAAAAAAGCAAGAACGATAACAAACATCGGATACATTAACGTACCTATAACTTTAGCTTTTACGTCAGCTTGTTTTTGTAACAAATCTTTTATACGACCTAAAGTTTTTTCTAATTCACCGGCTTCTTCCCCTGCTTTAATAAGACCTATGAAAATATAACCAAAGACTTGCGGATATCTAGCCATCGTATCAGCAAAAGTAGAACCCGCCATAATCTGTGTTTTCAACACTTTTGACGTGTTACGAATTTTTGCCTTAGCCGCTTCTTGTTCCATAAACATCAAAGATTCAACGGCAGGAATACCTGATTGCAACAAAATTTGTAGTGTTGAAATAAAATCAATTTTTTCCGTCAAAGAAAGTGGTTGTATAGCACCGCCTTTTTTCTGCTTACCCTCATTAAATTCGTTTATTTTTGTAGGAACAAGTCCCATTTTACGAATAACGTCTCTTGCATCCTTGAGGTTTGAAGCTGTTACTTCTCCACGTACAACTTCTTTTCCTTGTTTTAATGCTACATAACTATATATTGGCATCTATCAACCTCTTTTCTTAACGGAACTAAGTTCCTTTATTCATTGGCGTAACCCAACACTCTTATAAACTCACTTGAAGAAGTGTTACCTTCGATTATGTGATTTAGACATGAAACCTTCAATGTTTTCATACCTGCAGCGACTGCAGCTTCCTCAATTTCTATGTCGTGAGCACCTTGTGCTATAAGCTTCTTAATTTCTCTCGTAATAGGCATTACTTCATAAATACCGATACGTCCGGTATATCCCAAATACCCACATTCTTTACAGCCTTTTTTTCTATAAAGTTTGGTATTCATCAACTCTTTTTGGACTTCAGGATTATTTGAAATATGAGAAGCCTCTTCTTCAGTAGGCACATAAGCTTCTTTGCAATGGTCACATAGCTTTCTTACAAGACGTTGAGCAATTACACCGGTTAAAGTTGAAGATACTAAATAATCTTTTGCACCCATTTCAATGAGACGAGTAACCGTAGCAGCAGCTGAATTAGTGTGAACGGTACTTAGAACTAAGTGACCTGTCAAAGCAGCGGAAATTGCAACTTCTAAAGTTTCAAAGTCACGAATCTCACCAATAAGAATAATATCAGGGTCTTGTCTCAAAATAGCTCTCATACAAGAAGCAAAAGTAATATCAGCTTTTGCGTTTACCTGAGATTGATTAATACCTTCAAGCTTAATTTCTATCGGGTCTTCAATCGTTGTAATATTAACATCTTCTTTATTCAAAGCTTTTAAAATAGTATAAAGCGTTGTCGTTTTACCTGAACCTGTAGGACCTGATGTTAAAATAATACCGTTTGGTGACTGAACCATATCGTGTATTTTAACCAAATCTTCATCAGAAGCTCCCTGAATATGCATTTTATCACCGGAAGCCTTTAAACTCACTGCAGGCGCAAGAATACGAATTACAACCTTTTCTTTTCCGGATACAGGCAATGTATTAATACGGAAATCGTACATTCTATCATTATATTTTATAGAGAACGTACCGTCCTGCGGACGTCTGTGTTCAGCAATATTCATTCTCGCTAAAACCTTGAAACGAGTGATAACAGCCTGTTCTATACTTCCCGGAATTTCTAATACTTTCTTCAAAATGCCGTCTGAACGCAAACGAACAACATAGTAGCCTAATCTCGGCTCAATATGAATATCTGAAGCCTTAGCATCAATTGCATCCGTAATAATTTTGTATACAAATTTTGCAACATTACCACTGGAATCTTGGAGCTCTTTTTCTACCTGAGCCCAAAGAGTTTCTTCTTGGCTATACTGCGCAGCCTCTTCTTCAATACTTTGAATAATACGTTCGGTTTCTTTTGCGTGTTGTTCACTCTTCTTTATTAATTCGTATTCCTTAAGATACATTTCATACTCATGATAAGGAATACAATATACATTCAAAGGACGTCCGGTTGATAATGAAACCTCTCTTATGGTGTACTTGTCAGTTGGATTGACCATTGCAACGGCAAGCTTATTTTCTTCCATTGACATTATTATTGTCTGTTTCCTTTTAATAAAATCATCCGGAAGCATTTTTAAAATGGAATTATCTACAACAATATTAGCCTTAGAAATAACCTCTACGCCATATTTTTTCTTTAAATACGAAACAATCCTTTCATAAGAAAGGTACCCTTTAGAATAAAATACGGCATCCAACGGGATTTTTTTTTCTAAAGCTTCCGTCTTGCACTCATTTAATTGTTCTTGTGTTAACCAACCAATCGTAACAAGCATTTCCTCTGCAGAAGGTTCTGAATCCGTTTGTTGCTCGACTTCTTTACTTTCTGCTTGTTTATCCGACTGTTCAGAAATTGAAGAAAAAATCCGGTTAAAATCACTATCATCAATCGGAATAAATTTAAGGTTTAAATCTTCGTATTTTTCCTTAAGGATAGATTCAACCTTTTCCTTATTCGCAGCTTGTTTCTTGTTTATAATTACAAAAAAATCTTTTTGTCTTTTATCAACTGGAATAAAACCTGATGATTTCATCAGGTTTAATTCAAAGTTTTTAGTATATTCTTTTTTTATACTATTTTTAAGTTTTTCTAGTTGATCTGCCATTTTTTATAATGTATCTGCCGAATCTGCAATCGTTCCTTCTCCGTCATTTAGAATCTTAGGAGTAATCATGATAACTAACTCTGTTTTAGCCTTTGTAGTAGCTGTAGATCTGAATATTGATCCGATTACCGGTAGATCTCCTAAGAAAGGTATTTTTTGAACGGTTTTTTGTTCTGTTTCTTGAATCATACCACCGATTACAAGAGTTTCACCATCTTTAATTCTTACGTTCTTAAGATCTAAATCTCTTCTGCTTAGTAATGTTGCAGACAAGTCAGTTTGACCGGTAACTTCAGACGCTGTTCTTACTTCACCTGCCACTGTTGAGTATTCAGGTTTGATATTTAATGTTACATAACCTTCCGGCGAAATGAACGGAGTTAAAGTAACCTTAATACCCAAATCTTCACCTATGGTATAGTTTCTTTGAGCAGTACCTGTAGTACCTGTACCGTTTACGGATGATGTTAAGTACTCAGAAGTAACTTTTTCTACATAGTCTTGTGTCAAGTCAATTAATGACTCTTGACCGTTTGTAATCATTATTTTCGGATTAGCAAGTACTCTTGCTTTTCTGTTTTCTATTAAATATTTCATTTGCCAAGAAATCTTTGTAGACCCTGTAATATCAGCCATGTAATTTCTTACGATTTGTTGCGGAACGATAAGCTCTTGAGAACCGTCAGAGTTGGTCTTCCAATAAGGGAGCATGGAATTATCAGGTCCATTCCAAACATAATCAGTCTTCTGAACCATACCACCGCCTGCCATACGGTTAATATTAGTTGAAGTTCCGTCAAAAGACATGCCCCAGTTTCCTGATTGCATTTGCCAAATGTTTTGGAACTCTTTTGAACCTTCTTCATTAAGCTCAACAATAGATACTTCTAAAAGAGCTTGTGGCTGTTTTATATCATTAGCTTTGATAAAGCTTTCAATCATAGATGCTTGTGCTTCAGAACCACCCATTAATGTAATTGTTCCTCTTTGTGGGAAGTAAGCAATTGATAAATTCTGAACATCAAACGGAGCAACTTTAGCGCCTTGTGCAGCAGGAGATGCAACCGAACAAGCAACAACACCTTCGCCTAATTTTAAATTAGTGGAAGAACCGCTGCCTGAAGAAACAGAAGCAGCCCCACCTGTCATAGAACCTTTTCCTGATGCTGAACCTGAAATACCTCTTGATGGTAATAACAGATTACAAATCATATTAGCCATTTCAGCCGGAGTTGTGTGATTTACTGAAAAAGTCTTTGTGAAAGGTTCTTTATCGAATTGTTCTATAACTTTTTCTATAATAGCTACATCTGATTTCATACCAAATACAATTAACTCGTTAGTTGCAGAGTTAACTGTAGCAGCATCAACAGCAGACATGCCGGCTTTTTTCATACCGAAAACGTTTTTGTTCAAGAAATCTGCTATCTTTGTAGCACTTACATATTTTATAGGGAATACCAACATTTCTTGTTTTGAGTATTGTGCATTATCTTCACTTGATTTTGCCATGATAATCATTGTGTTACCTTGTTGGTAATAATTCATGCCGGAGATTTGTAAAACAAGATTAAACGCATCATTAATAGGCGTATTAACCAAATCCAAAGTTACTTTTCCGCTAACAGAATTGTGGAACACAATATTAAAACCTGCTTTATCCGCAAACATTCTAAGCACTTGTTTTACATCTGAATCTCTAAGACTCAATGTTATGGTATCATTATTTTCTGTTAGCCTAACGTCTCCTGATAAAGTCATTGCAGCCCTATTTGGAAC
>CAYSIO010000083.1:0-6281 GCA_964431115.1 uncultured Vampirovibrio sp. | reverse complement strand
TACAATTGCAACTGACCAAGTAGGGTTGTATTTTTCTTAAAATAGGTTAAAATGAAAATACAGGCAAGGGTAGCGGAAATACCCTCACCCGTGTCCTAACTAAAGGACTTTGAGTGCAAGCGTTATTGCTAACAGTAGTAATAACGCTTTTTCGCTGATTTTAATTATCATTTTTACCTCCTTTCAGCGAAAATCAGCAAAATAATAATCAAAAACCTTTAGCCTGTATTCTTTTTTGAAAGTACAGGCTAATAATATTATATTTTGGAAAATATATCAAATATTAATATAAATACTCAGGTATCTCAAACACGCTTGTATCAGCACCTTTGTCTACAAATTTAAGGTAATAATCAAGCGCAACTTCTTTTGAGTTTTCATAAAATTCTTGAGAGATTAATTCTCTGTGTAATTCTGTTCTATCACCTGAATAATTACCCAAAACTCGAGCAAACTCACTTATATTTGCTAAATCTTCACCGCCGCCATATGCTTTTGTTTTAGCATCTGTTCCGGAAGGTCTGATTTCAATATATTTGTCGGTAAATTTCAAATAAGTTCCGTCACCGACAAACTTAGCATCAGTAAGGTTTTCAAAAGATAATTCTGCAAAAGCATTATGCAATACTTTTTTGACAGCTTCAATACTTGCGACACCTTCTTTTATAGCAATAGCAAGAGACAAGAAGAATAAGTCATTTTTGGTTCTTTGTTTTTCACCTTCAATTTTTGCTTGTTTAAGTTTTTCAATATCAGGTTCTGATTCGTTGTAATAAGAAATATCCTCACGAACATCATATTTAGCAATGATATTGCATTCATTAAAGATTTCTTCTAAGTATTCAGATAATGTTTTATTATCTTCTTCTAATTTAGCAGCAAGAGCAGATGCAACAATAATAGCTTCTGTTGCACTCTTTTCACGCATAGCTATTGCTTTTCTGCCACTCAAAGATTCAATTAAATCTTCTGAGCCCATAATCATACCGCCGGATTCTTCGCCTGCAAATACTAAACGCGGCTGAACTCCAAGATTAATTTCGTTTCCGAATACATCATCAACTTTAACCTCTGCTTGTGGATTTTCACGAAGCTGTAGTTCAACTTTTTTCATAATATTTGCAATTTCTTTGAAACCTACAGGAACGTTTACAACTTTTATTCCGTAATGCTTTGCCCATTCGTCCCAGCTTAATGCAGAAGCAGTTGTCTTAATCATGAATCTAGGATGATTTTTGAATTTTCCTTGAGCTTTTAACTGCTTAACACGATAATTCATAAGCATCAAGAACGCTTGGTTAGCAGTATATACTGTAAGCACTCTGTTTTCATTCAATTTAATATAAGAAATACCAAATTCATCCAACATCGGAATTGCACCTGCTGTTTCAATTTGACAAACTGTTAATCTATCGTGATCCGGGTCAGTAATTAAGACAACTGTTCCCAAAGGCTTGTTAGCAAGTTTTTTTTCATAATGAAGAGATTCGATTACAGGAAAATATTTTTCTCCGTTTGGACGTTTTGCTAAAACTGTTGCGTCTACTGAATAATCATAGAAAGTTTTATTTCCCTTTGGATCTGTATCATATTTGCCGATTGAATGGAAGAACGGATCTTCTTCAATGTTATTCCATTCATACTTATCAGCGATTTCAAGTTTTTCTAAAACTCTTGAAAGTGTTTTATAAGCGCATCCGCCAACACTTTCTACAAATAATTTATGTTCCATTTTCTTAACTGCATCAAGGTTCTGAGCAACGCCTGATTTTAAGTATTCAACATATAAATCAATTCCGTCATTCAAGCGAGTCATTATTTCTTCATCAATTAACGGATTGTTTCTTGCTGCAATCTTGATTTCGTAAGAGCCTTCTCGTTCAGTAATATCAAATATTTCTTGGATTTTATCTACAAATTCTAAAGATTCCTCCGGAAGGTACTGACTACCTTGTGAATTCAAGTCTTTTGTAGCTGTTTTTACAGAAATACCATGACTTGAAGTTATGTATTCGCCACCCACTAAGTCAAGCTTAAATGCCAAGAATGAAGCCAGCCAGATCGGAATAGTTTTTCTTCCGACAGGAGTAAGAGTTCTAATTCCCTGAGCAGCTTGAATACGAGCAATTGCGTCAAGATATAACTCAGAGTTATAACGAACTTCTGAGCCTACAAGTTTACGTACCTCTTTTCCTTCATATTTTTCACAAGCAACAAGAGCTTTGGCTAACGTTGCAAGTACGATGCCCACAAGATTAATAGGGAATCTTGTATCTTGGGGGTAAAGAATATTTTGCGGACCTCTTATGCCCGCAGTAGAAACTTTAGCTTCTTTAGCATATCCCGCAAACCAATCCAGAAGATTAAGACCTTCCGGATTTTTTTCAGCATCGTAAGGGTGTAAGTGTTCACGTTTAAGCGTAAACGTAAATTCATTTTCGTTATCAAAATTCAATAAATTAGCATTTTTTATATAATCAGGGGTTTTGTCAAACACGTTTTTAAACAATTCATGCTCTAAAGCACAAGTAGCTTCTCTCTTTGTCATAATAATGGTCTCCTATAAATAAGCTTCATTATAGCACAGTTTCTGTTCTTTTACTATTTTAAAATACACATGCCGGTATATATTTAGTACTAAAAGAGGCTTTCAAAAATTATGCTCGGCTCTTGTTCAATTTCTTTATTAAATGATTTTGATTTAATATGTGTTGTTATATAAAGCTTTTTCTTAGCTCTTGTAACAGCAACGTAGAATAAACGCATTGATTCTTCTGCCGAGAATTCTTTTAGTTCTAGTTCAGATTTAATTTTATAATTCGGATTAAATCCTCTTACCTCTTCCATAAAAGATGTAGATGATTTTAAGTTAGATTTTTCTACATCCATTCCGAGCGATTTTTCTGCAAGCTCAGGCATAAATACGTATTCAAACTCATCACCTTTTGATTTATGAAGAGTCATAATTTGTACTTTACCTTTAACTGCAGATTCGTCTTCTTCTTCTGAGAAGAATTTAAATCCGCTTAAAGAAGGTCGTTTTGCAAGTGCATCTAATCTTTCTAAAGTGAGATTATAGTTAGAATTATTATTCAATTTTCTAACTAATGTTCCGATTAAATACACGTTAGATTTTTCAATATCAGAGGTATAATAAAAAAGCCCTATTTTAATTACAAGTTCTTCCAACGGCATTGTAGAAGAGTTTAGCCAATATTGCATATCCCATAAAAATTGTGCTAAATCTCCTGATTCAATTTCATCACCGTCTTTTGTAATAAAAGGTTTTTCACTTGAGCGGATTTCTAACTGTAGACGCGGTTTATAAAATCCGTTTTCGCTCAGAGTTTCATAAGCTGCAACTAAAGCTTCGTTATCAAAAGGTGTTTGTAAGAATTTCAAGATAGAAAATATAGTATTAAATACGCCTTTTTGTCCTAAAGACTCGCTCCTTGTAATGCTTTTAAAACCTGCATCGTTTACGAATTGTGTCCAATTCGCAACTTGATAATTTCCTCTTAGAAGAATACCAATAGTCGCATCTTTGTTTCTCGTAAGGATATTTTTTATTTCTTTAAGAATAAAATTTTTCTCTTCAAAAGGTTTTTCAAAAACTTTTGCAAGAACGGCATTTTCGCTCACAGGGTTTTTGCCTTCAACACCTTGCATAATACTTTTGAAGAAAGCTTTTGGTAAAAGTTTTTCTCCCCAAAGAATTGTTTTGTTAGCTAAGTCCATAACTTCTTGCGTACATCTTTGGGAATGATTCATTTCGACAAGTTTATCTGCATTTTGAATAAACGCCCTAAACCCTTCTACATCAGCATTAGAAAAAGTCGTTGTAATTGCTTGATTTATATCTCCGCAACGGATTAAGTTTTTGTGTTTTCCACTTAAAAGTCCTATTAAACGTTGTTGAATTCCGGATGAATCTTGTGCTTCGTCTTCAATAATATATTCACAAACTTCTTGATAGTGTTTTAAAATATCCTCATTTTCTTCTAAAAGTTTAACTGAAAACAAAAGAATATCGTCATAATCAATCAAATTAGCTTCATCCAGTTTTTGCTGATATGCAAGATAAAAACCTTTAAATTTTTCTATTTTTTTATCAACAGTAGGTCTATTAATATCACCTTCTTGAAGCTTCATTACAGAAATTGCTCTGTCAAAGTCATCTAAATCTGTTTTGGTAAATTTGCCATCAATACTTTTTAAAATTCGCATCCTTTGTGTATCGTCACAAATCTCGAAATCAGATGCCAAGCCTAGTCTTTCGTAGTTTGAATTGTCTTTGATTATTCTTAAAGCAAGCCCGTGAATAGTGCTTATGTTTGGTAATTGGTTAGAATCCGGCGCCATATTTTTAATTCTTTCACGGAAGTTTCTTGCAGCAGATTCCATATAGGTAAGAACAAAAATATTCGCAGGTTTTATTCCTTTATTTAATAATTTCATTATTAACGCAAGAAGAATTGTAGTTTTCCCTGCGCCGGGAACTGCTGAAATCGCCATTGAACCGGATTCATAGTCAAGGACAGGTTTTTGGTCTTCTCTTGGAGTTATTTTAAAGATAGGTTTCGCATCTTCTTCTTTTGTCTCTTCAGATATTAGGTATTCTTCAATGCCACCTAAATTTTCTGCACCTGATGGGTCAAACAAACTCGAAAGTGCATAAGTTTTTTCTTTTGCAAGCAATAAAAGTTTTCTTAATATTCTTGCTGTTTTCTGTGCTGACAAAAATATATCGTCTTCAATTGTATATTCATCTTTGGTCCAGTCAGCTTGCATAACCCAAGCATTATAAAGCGGACCTATGTCATTCTTTACCCAATCAGAGTGTGAGACATCGAGCCAAAATTGATATTTTGTAGAAATTTTATTATCAATAATTTTTTGAGGAGTTGCTATTACTAAATCGTTTTCCAGAATTTCTAATGTTGAACTTGGATTCTCTGCAATGATTGAATTTTCAAACTGGTTGATAATATCATTAATTCTTTCTTTAACTACATTAACCCCTAAAACATTCTCAAAATCTCTCAATTGTTTTATGAAGAAATTAAATTTATTAATTCTATTTTCATCAACTCTTTCCACTATTCGATTAAACATTTCATAAACTTTTAAAGAAAGTTTTATATCTTGGCTCTTTATTTCTTCAAAAGTATAATAAAAATTCTCGTATTTTTCAGAATAATTTTCTATCTCAATTAGTGGTAAAAGTTTTGTTTTAGAATATCCCTCCAAAATCTTTTGACAATATTTTAATGGGATTCCGACATAGTCTGAAAGTATAACTCTTAAATCCATATCAGAAATTTCTATTCCTTGCATAAGCTTAAGAATATTTAAACTTGCTTTTACTAAAGGATTATCAATAAGCTTTTCGCTACCTGATAGAAACTGAAGGTTACAAGTTTTGAGTTTTTCTTTCAATGTAAACTTTAGCATGTCATCTTGTAGCGGAGTAATGATTGAAATGTCTTTTGCTTTAGCTCCTTTTTGGAATAATTCTTCAATCTTTGAAACTGTATAATCAAGTATTTCTGCACGTTTTGATAGTGATGTTAATGTAAAATTTTTCAATCTTTGTTTTGTTTTTTCAATTACGTTAGAAAAAATTATTTCGCCATTTTCTTCTTGGAAACAGCTTACTTCCTCCCCAGAAAGCGAAGCGGTTGGTGGGGAGGGTAGAATTTCTTGCTGAGCTTGTGAAGCTAGAAATTCGGGTGGGGAATTTTTAATCACAAAATCATTTATATTACATACAACTTCTTCATTAAATAATTGAGTTAATTTATATTCAATAGATGTATCTGCACTCAAGTAACCACAACGACTTGAACCAAGTGAATCAAAACAGATTGTCCAATCTTTTAGTTGTGGTTTTAAATATTTGATAAATTCAAAACAAGCTGGTGTCATTTCATCAGCATCGTCAACTAAAAGATATTTTATGTTCTTAAAATAATCAGTATTTTTATAAACATGATTAAAAATAAGTGTTTGGCGCAAATAGTCTAAACTTCTTGTTTTCAGCGTTGAAGATAATAATCTTTTTATAATAAATTCTGCATCTTCTCCGAAAGATTCTTTTAAAATTTTCGAACGTTCTCTAACTTCGTCATTGTTCAAATTGTTTTGGACAATAAGCGAATATCTTCTAAATATTTGATGAAGAAGAGATTTTTTTGAATTATATCCTTTAACTTCGTTCTTTTTTAAAATATCTTTTAAAAGAAATTGAGAAACTTCTAATCCTACAAGATTCGGAAGGA
>CAYSIO010000082.1:0-6326 GCA_964431115.1 uncultured Vampirovibrio sp. | reverse complement strand
TGATAAGAGAAACTTTGTCTTGTTTAAAAGCCTTTGTTGACATTTTTTGCTCCTTTGTTTTATATAATTTCGACCTGTTTTTTGTGTATTTACAAACTAAAAAGATTCTGCAATCTTTTCTATCGCAAAATCTTACACTATTTTAATCTTAAGCTATTTATATTTTATAAGACCGGACTTTTACGCCCCTGTGTAATCTCGGCTAGCTCGGTTGATTTAAATCCTAACATTAAGGATACTAACTGTCTGCGATTAGGACTTCATCTTAACAAAACAAATAGTAGCTGTCAAGTAATTTGTTAAGAAATTTGTATTATAAAAATAAAAGCCGCTTTATGCGGCTAAAAATAAGGAAAAAGGAAAAAGGTTAGGTAGTGTTTGAGAGCATCCGCTCTCTTTGAGAAATCTTACATCTATGAGAATATACCGAATGTTCTGTCGATATTGTCATCGCGGACTTTTTCAATAGATTCCATTTCGGTTGTTATTGACTTACGTTCTGTCTCAAGTTTACTTAATTCAGTATCAAATTTTGTATCTTTTCTGTTCAAAATTTCTAACTCGTGTTCATACTTAGCTTCAGCTTTTTTTACTGCAGTATCATCTGAGACTTCTTGTATATAATTATTATTTGTACTTGTTGCAACACTTGTATCAGTCCATTCGTTTTTATGACCGCTGATATCATAAGCCATGAGCGTTGCCAACCCTGTTTCAAGCATATTTTGGAACCAAGTGTTACCTTGCTCGCCTTCTGTATACTGGCTGTCAACAACTTGACAGCCGCCTGCTCCGTTTATTGCAGACCACAAGTTAACATAGTAGTTGAACTCTTGTTTTATATCGCTCCAAGTTAAATCAGGATAATCTTGTTCAGGAGCATATTCCAAATCATCACTCTTGCTCATATTCATGTAATCAAAGATTTCTTCACCAAGACAGTTGTACAATTCTTCTCTAAACTCATCCAAAGCTTCTTGTTTTTGCGGCATATCTGCTTCAAATATTGCATTATATTTTTCTTCCAATTCAGGGAATTGATCTTTATTCTCTTCGTAAGCAAGTTCTTCACATTCAGTCATGTACAAACTGGTAGATCCGTCCGGCTCGGTTACGTAGTTAAACGGAGAACCTTCGCTATCGGTTGCGCCACCTATTTTACCTACAAACATACCGGTTTCGTCAGGAGTTAGACCGTCTCCAGCCATTTCTTCAGTATGTGGGAAGTTATAGTTATTATCAAAACCTAACATTGCATAGGCAAAAGCATACTTATCATTGCCATAACATTCATAATTATCTGCAACCTCTTGAGATACAATAATTTTCCCTGTGTTATTATCACGTAATGCATATAATTGTTGCATTCTATCAGGATTATATGTACAAACAGAATTATAGTTTGCATCAACTAATCTTGTGCTGGCGTCATCATTTCTGTACGCAACTTTAAACTCTGTAGCTTCTAATGCGTCACAATACTCTTTGTACAACCCGTCTTTTTGGGTTGCAAGAGCTATCTTCTGTGACATTACATTCTGAGCTTTGTATTCTACGTCATGTAATCTCGCAGTCAAAGATAGTAATCTAGCTTGTGACGCTGCCATTCCCATTTTTAGTTGTCCTTTTCGTTTTTCCTTAATAGTGTTTACGGCATTTTTAAGCAAAAACTTTAGGGTTTTGGGGAAAATTGTTACAAAAGTTTACATAGCCTTGAGAATTGGAACTGCGCTTAAGAGTTTTTTTGTATAATCTTCTTTCGGATATTTGAAAATTGTACTTGTATAATTTTCCTCAATAAGTGAGCCGAAATACATTATTCCTACTCTATCCGCGAGATATTTAATAACATTCATATCGTGTGAAATAAACAAAATTGTTAAATCATGTTTTATGCGAAGCTCTTTCAAAAGATTGATTATTTGAGCTTGTATACTGGCATCGAGTGCACTGACCGGCTCATCTGCTATTAATAATTTAGGTTTTAAAATAAGCGCACGAGCTATGGCGATTCTTTGTCTTTGCCCACCGGAAAATTCGTGCGGGTAAAGGTTTAAACAAGACGCCTGTAATCCGACGTCAGAAAGAACTTCTAAAATGCGTTCTTCCTTCTCATTTTTAGTTAAATTTGTATTAATATCAAGAGGTTCTTTTAAAATATCACCAATTTTCATTTTGGGATTCAAACTTGAATATGGATTCTGAAACACCATTTGAACATCTTTTGGGTATTCTTTTTGTTCTTCTTTTGTATGTTTTAAAATAGATTTTCCGTTAAAAATAATATCACCACACTTCGGCTTAAGAAGTTTTACTATACTTTTTGCAAGTGTAGACTTACCGCAACCTGATTCACCTGCAAGTGCATAAATTTCTCCGCGAAGTAATTTCAGAGAAACATCATTAACTGCTATAACGGAAGAATCCTGCCCTTCTTTTATGCTCTTATATTCAATTGAAAGGTTTTTTGTTTCTAATAAAATTTCCATAGGATTATTTTAACATATTTTGTGATAAAATCGACATAGGAGGATTAGGTTATGTTTGAAAATCTTTTTCAAAAAGGGGTAAACGTAAAAAATATAGTTTTTATCATAATTGCATTGTTATTTATCGTTTTTATAACAAAGATTAAAGATATTGCAATTTTATTCTTTGCATCGTATGTAATTGCTTGCTCTCTAAATCCTCTTGTGGATAAGTTATCAAAAAAGTTTAAACGCAGTGTTGCTTCCGCAATTGTACTTATTGCGACCGTATCAATATTGGGAGCATTCTTTATTCCTATTATTGCGATGGCAGGGCACGAAATTAAATCATTTGTTGAGCATATCCCTCAATATGTTGATTATATTAAAGAGTTTTTATCAACGACTCCAATTATTAATAAATCCCAATTAGCTCAAATAAATATTGGAGATTTCATTGCATCAGCATCAGGTTTTACTACAAACGTTGTTAATAAGTCGATTAATTTTAGCGTAAACTTTGCATCAGCTATGGTTTACTTCTTAGCGGCATTAATTATAATTTTCTATTTTATGGCTGATAAAGAAGAAGTCAAAAATGCTTATATGAGCTTATTTCCGGCTCAAATGAAAGAAAGAGCTGATGAAATTATTGAAACTATATCAAAAAAAATCGGAGGATATGTAATCGCTCAAGTCGCAACTATGACATCTGTCGGAATTATTATGGCAATCGGGCTTTTACTTATAAAAGTCGAATATGCCGTATTATTAGGACTGATAACTGCTGTTTTAGATATAGTTCCTGTTGTAGGTCCGGCTCTGGCGCTTATTATTTGTTTAATTACCGCATATAATGCAGGTCCGCTAACTTTGGTTTTAATTCTGGTTATTTTTGCAATTGCACAAATAGCGGAAAACAATTTGGTAAGACCTTATATCTTTGGAAAATTCCTTGACTTACATCCGCTTATTATTTACTTATTCTTGTTTATAACTGCTCAATATTTGGGTGTTGTCGGTGTTATATTTGCACCTGCAATAGCAGCAACTGTTTGTGTATTAATACAAGAACTCTACATAAAGAATATTAATTAGCATATGGAAAAAGTTCTTTATAAACCGAATAACTCAAAAGACGGCTATAAATTATGGATGGCTTATCCGGCATGTGAAGCCTTTGCATTGGCTTCGTTAGGCTATATGTGGTTGTCAAAAATAGCAGATGAAACGGAAGGAATAAATTCCGAACGAGTCTATACAGATTCCTCTTTGGTAACACTTGCACCTGAAGCAATTGCCTTTTCAATGTCATTTGACTTTGATTTTATGGGAGTTTTTGAACTGTTAGAAAAACATAATATTCCTTTTTTAACAAAAGAGCGAGACGAGAATCTGCCTATAATTTTTGCAGGAGGTCCTGTAATCACAACGAATCCTGAACCTTACAAAAACTTTTTTGATTTTATGATAATCGGGGACGGCGAAGAAGTTTTTATCAAGATTTTGGAAGTTTTAAAGCTAGAGAAGTCTAAGACTGATACATTGTCGGAGTTATCTAAAATAGAGGGAGTTTATGTTCCTCAAATATCTTCTTCTAAAGTCAAAAGAAACACGGAAAAACTGAATAATGTTATATATACGCCAATCGTTAGTGATAAAAGTTATTTTAAAGATACTTTCATAATAGAAGTATCTCGCGGTTGTATGAATCGTTGCGCATTCTGTACGGCTTCTTATTTAAACATGCCGTTTCGAAACTACGAATATAAAAAAATTATTTCTGCTATTGATTTAGGACTTGAGTACACAAACAAAATTGCACTATTAGGAGCACAGATTAGCGCACATCCTCAATTTAAAGAAATAATGAAATATATGAGCGATAAAATAGATTCAGGACACGAAATTGAACTCGGAATTTCTTCACTCCGCACAGATTCCGTATCTCCTGAATTAGTTAAAACTCTTGTAAAAGGCGGACAAAAGACTTCGACCATAGCAATCGAAGCAGCCAGTGAAAGGTTAAGAAAATTTATTAATAAAAACTTAAAAGAAGAACAAATCTTAAATGCAGTAAAAATATCAAGAGAAAACGGATTAAAAGGCTTAAAAATCTATTCAATGATAGGAATTCCGACAGAAACCCAAGAAGATATCAACGAATTCTTGAATCTGGCAAAAAAGATTAAAGCAGAAAACAAAGGTTTTGAAATAACTTTTTCTTTTTCAACTTTTGTTCCAAAACCGCAAACACCTTTACAATGGGCGAAACGTGAAGATACAAAAAGTTTGGAAAAGAAACAAAAGTTTCTTGAAAAAGAGTTTGCGAAACTTGGAATCGGAACAAAATTTTCCAGCGCTAAATGGGATTATTGGCAAACTTTACTTTCCAGAGGAGATGAAAATCTAACAGAATTTTTAATCTCTGTTTATAAAAACGGGGGCAAGAACGGCGCATATAAATCAGCCTTAAAAGAATTGAAAAATTCCAATTTAAAAGCTATTAACGGATTTGAATTTGAAGATTCTTTACCTTGGGATTTTATTGAAAACTATCCGCCTAAGAATCTTCTTATTAATGAATATGTGCGCTTAAGTAAATTTTCCTAGTTATTTGTAACAGTTTCTTGTTCCGAGTATTTGAAACCATTTTTGTTTATTGTAAAATCGTCTTATGAATTTAGATGCCGTTATAGATAGTGCGTTAGCTCCGATAGCTGATAAGGTTTCAGGCTTTATTTTTTCTTATATAACAATAGGAGAAGTGAAAGTCGAATTCCTTGTTGCGCTTCTAATTTCTGCGGCTTTATTTTTTACATTCAGAACCGGTTTTATAGGTTTTTGGGGATTCAAACACGCAATAAAATTAATTACTAATAACTATAAACATAAAAACACAAACGGCTATCAAAGAAAGAAAAAAGGAGAATTGTCTCCGTTCCAAGCTCTTAGTGCAACAATATCAGCTTCCGCAGGCATAGGAAATGTTGCAGGTTCAGCTGCAGCTGTATCCATTGGTGGTCCGGGTGTTATTTTTTGGATGATAGTAGCAGGTCTTTTCTCAATGGCACTAAAATTCTCAGAAGTTTTGCTTGGTGTTAAATTCAGACAAACCAATCCTGACGGAACTGTATCAGGCGGTCCGATGTACTATATTCCTATCGCTTTCAAAGGTTTAGGAAAATGGGGCGAGAGTTTCGGAATTTCATTATCCAAAATATATGCAGTTTGCTGTATTTTCGCAATGATTGGCGGTTGGAACTTATTCCAAATCAACGCCATGACAGCTCAATTTGTAGAAGTAACAGGCGGTAATAACAGCATATTCGCAGATAACGGTTGGATATTAGGTACTGTTGTTGCGGTAATCACATGGTTCACTATTATCGGCGGGATAAAAGCTATAGGGAAATTTACATCAAAAGTAACACCGGTTATGTGTTCTTTATATGTGGCAAGCGCCTTTCTGGTTTGTTTAGTAAATATTCACCACTTACCGGAAACACTCAGACTAATTGTTACTGAAGCATTTTCTCCGAGAGCAATGACGGGTGGAGCTTTCGCTTGTCTATTATGGGGATTCAGAAGAGCTATGTTTGCGAACGAATCCGGTCTTGGAACTGCACCAATAGCATTCTCTGCCGTAAATACAAACAAACCTGTTGCGCAAGCCTTTATATCAATGTTGCAGCCTTTTGTTGATACGGTTATAGTTGGAGTTGCGACAGCTTTTGTAATCGTAGTTTCAAAAGCTTACCTAACAGTTGACGGAATTGCCGGAATTGAATTAACTTCAAAAGCTTTTGCCACAATTTGTCCTGCTTATCCTATTTTACTAACAGTTATGGCGAGTTG
>CAYSIO010000081.1:0-6342 GCA_964431115.1 uncultured Vampirovibrio sp. | reverse complement strand
ATGAAATTAAAACTATTGCGGATATGTTTAATTATGAAATCAAACTAGAAAAAAGCTAGCAAATGTGGTAAATTTTTATTTTACCGCATTAACTTAATTGTCTTTCTATTTACTATAGCTTCTGTAATCAAAGATTTCTAAAACCTACTGGTTTGTAAATAGATTATAAAGTATACTTATATATTATGAATACGTAAGTTGTGCATACTTGCCCAACAGGCAATAACTGTAAATGTGCTAACTATTTATGTTATAATATCTTTATGTTAGAAAATAAAACTATCTTAGTCGGTATAACAGGCGGAATTGCTGCATATAAAATATGCTCACTCATTCGTATGTACAAAAAAGCAGGAGCAAATGTAAGAGTTGTTCTTACACCTTCTGCTCTTAACTTTGTGACTAAGTTGACCTTGCAAACACTTTCTAATAATGAAGTCTATGTTGAAAACTTTGAAATAGAAGAGTATAAACCGGGACATATTTCGCTTTGTGATGAAGCAGATATTTTTGTCATAGCACCGGCAACTGCTAATACTATTTCTAAAATAGCAAACGGTATTTGTGACAATTTATTACTTTCAACAGCTTGTGCATTCAAAAAACCGTTTTTACTTGCACCTGCAATGAATACCGGAATGTGGGACAACAGCTTTGTACAAGAAAATATAGCAAAGCTTCAAGCAAAAGGCTATCATATTTTAAATCCGGAATCAGGTTTTCTTGCTTGTGGTACAAACGGTACCGGCAGAATGGTTGAAGTTGAAGACATATACGAGAAAACTGTTGAAATTTTGAGCCAAAAACAAGTTTTGAAAGGGAAAAAAATCCTTATTACAGCAGGCGGAACAAGAGAAAAGATTGATCCTGTAAGATATATAACCAACTGTTCTTCGGGAAAAATGGGTATTGCACTTGCGGATTGTGCACATGAGATGGGCGCAGAAGTTACTCTGGTATCTACTTTTGGGGTTAACAAACCTTATAAAAATATTGTTACGGAATCAGCACAAGAAATGGAAAAAGCTGTAAAATCAGACCTTCAGGAACAAGATTGTGTAATTATGGCAGCAGCTGTTGCAGATTATAGAATCAAGAATTATTCCGAACAAAAAATGAAAAAGGGAGTAAATGATACTTTATCTCTTGAACTAATTAAAAATCCTGATATATTGAAAGAGATTTCTGCTGTTGATTGCAGAGCTAAAATTGTTGGATTTTGTGCAGAGAGCGAAAATTTACTGGAGAATGCAAAAATAAAGATTCAGAATAAAGGTTGTGATTATTTAGTTGCAAATGATATTTCCAGAAAAGATATCGGGTTTTCAAGTGATATGAACGAAGTTTACATACTTGATAAAAATCTAAAAATAAGTCATATTGGTATTGATACTAAAATTAATATTGCTAAAAATATTTTGGAGAAGATTTTTGAATAAATATGAAATCGTAAAAAGAATAGAGGACTTTGCTCCGCTTGAAATGCAAGAAGCTTGGGATGCAAGCGGTTGGATTGTTGATTTGCCGAATGTGGAAGTGAATAAAGTTTTATTTGCTTTGACTGTTACGGATGATATTATTGAGCAAGCTTACAAAAATGGTTGTAATCTTATTATTTCGCATCACCCGCTGTTTTTTGTTCCGTTAAAATATCAAGGAATTAATATATATTGTGCGCATACTAATCTTGATAAAGTACAAGGCGGAACAACTGATACGCTGATAAAATCTTTGCATTTAAATTATCGTATTCATAATGAATTTGTGAGAATCGTTGAATTAGAAAACGAAATGAGTATTGAATTCTTAAAGCTTAAATTACTCCCGATTTCTCCACGTTTAAGGATAGTTAATAATAAAAAAGTAAAAACCATCAAAACAATCGGTTTTTGTGCCGGTTCAGGCAGCGAATTTATATCTGAAACACCTTGTGACGCTTTTGTTACAGGAGATTTGAAATATCATACCGCTATAGAAACGGATAAGGTTGTATATGATATCGGACATTTCGAAAGCGAAATAATGTCCGTAGAGCTTCTAAAACAGCTTTCTGAAGTTGGAGAGAAGGGGATTTTAGCTGATGAAGAAAGCCCTTTTAGTTAGTTTTATAACTTTATTTACTGCGTTAGCTGTTTTTGCATACGAGACTGTTATTATAAAGTTTCCTCAGGATGAAGTCTGGCATAAAGTTTATTATAAAAAAGTCGGGTTGGAATCAATTTTGCAATATGTTCCTCGTGGTCAGACCCAAAAAAACTGGAATAGAGCTATTATTGTTCATGCTTATGATGAAGCGGCATATCCGATTACGGTTTTTATGGCAAACAATATTGCGCTTATGGCTAAAAATAATCCTACATCGCCTTATAGATATCTTCGCTTAAATGATGTTGATTGTATCGCAGGAAGATGTACTAAGGATTATAAAGGTATAAAAGCTCAATGTGAGTTTTTCCGCGCCACGAGAGCGCATGGAGGAATTATTAGTATCCACTATATCAATAAAGATAAAGACGATTTTATGCGTAATTACAATATGTGGTTTGAAATAATCAGAAAAGCTAAGTATTTAAACACTTATTGGCGTAATGAAAGAACTTTGAATAAATCCGAGTTTTTTGAGCTTTGGTAAAGCGAATTTAATAAAATTGTATTTTACATAAAGAGGGCTAATTCTCTTTTACAAAGTCAATTCTATAGCCTAAAATTTCGGCGATTAGAAGAGCTTCATTATAAGAAAGAGTTCCTCTTCTAAGTTTTTGAGATAAGGAATTTGCAGAACATGTATTTCCTGTTTTTGTAGAAATCATTTCAGCAAGTTCTTTAAGTTTTATGCCTTCTTGTGCGAGTAATGTTTTTATTTGTTCTTTAATTTGTAATTTCATATTTTAATTATAACATTAAAACAGGTTCAAAATTTAACATCAATTTTACAATAAAAAACCCTCTCAAATTTGAGAGGGTTTTCTATTATTAAAATCTAACTAATTTTTTAGCGAATGGGAAATTGTGTGTTTCAAAGTATTCTTTCAAATCTTTCTTAATTTCCGGTGCCAAAATATATAGAACAATAACGTTTGGAATACACATTGCAAGCATCATTGCGTCAGTAATATTCAAAATTGAACTTACGTTCATTGCTGACCCGATAACGATGAATAAGCAATATAGAATATTAAATGTTAATACTCGTTTTTTACCTTCACCTAACAAGAATGTCCAAGCTTTTTGTCCGTAGTATGCCCAACTTATAAGAGTTGACATTGCAAATAATACCGCGATTATTGAAAGAATAATCGGGAAGAATGAAAGCACTGATTGGAACGCGCTTGAAGCTAATTCAATACCTGAAAGTTCTCCGATTGTTCTGTTTTCTAAAACACCTGAGAATACGATTGCAAAAGATGTGAACAAACATAAAATACCTGTCAAGAAAGTTTCTAATAAAGCTACAAAACCTTGTGAAATATGTTCTTTTGCTTGAGCTGCTGCATATACAATAGCAGCTGCACCCGTACCGGCTTCGTTACATTGAACAGAACGTCTCAAACCAATAATTACAATCCCAAAGAAACCGCCCGCAACAGCTGATGGGTCAAAAGCTTCTTTCATTATTAAAGCTAATGCGCTAGGAATATTTGCAAAGTTAGCAAATATGACAATTAAACCTGAAATAATATATAGAGCGCACATTGTCGGTGTAAGGATAGTTGTTACTTTTGCAATACCTTTAATACCACCAACGATTACCATACCAATAAGAACAGCTGCAATAAGACCAAGTACCCAAGCATATCCGTGGAAAATACTATTTTCTCCGCCAGTAATAAAGATAATTTGGTGAGCTGTTTGGTTAATTTGAATCATGTTTCCGCCTGTAATACCGCCACCGATACAAAGAATAGCGAATAAAACAGAAAGAGGCTGACCTAACCAACGCATTTTTCTTCTTGTAAGACCATGTGCAATATAGTGCATCGGACCACCTGATACTGAACCATCTAGGTTGAATCTTCTATATTTAACAGCTAAAGCTGCTTCAATAAATTTAATAGACATACCTAAAATTGCACCTGCAAAAATCCAGAATGCCGCACCGGGACCGCCTATAGAAATAGATAATGCAACCCCTGCAATACTTCCGATACCGATTGTTCCAGATAAGGCTGTTGCAAGAGCTTGGAAAGATGAAACGTCACCGCTTCCCTCTCCGCCTTCAGGTTTTTTAACAAGGTTATCAATAGAGTGTTTTAGCCCCCAAAACGCAATACCTTTAAAATATATAGTGAAGAAAAATCCTGCAACAAGAATCCATAGAATAATCAGAGGGACTTTTGAACCGCAAATCGTGACCGATGAAAAAACCACGTTGGCTATTGCGTCCATTACAGGCGCAATGTTTTTGTCGATAAATTCATCAACATTCATTGCGTATACAGACTGTAAGCCCATAAGCATAGTGAACATCATCATCAAAAATTTTTTCATAGTCTCTTTTCCTTCGTTTGTCTTATATGTAAAAAAATAAATATATTTCGACACTGTTTTCTAATTGTATCAAAAACATGTCAAGTTTATTAAAAATTGTTACAAAAATGGTGTAAATGTAACAATTTAAATGCTTAAGCAAGCAAAATTTTTATGCTAAAATATGGGTTAGTTAAGTTAAACAATATTAAAAGGGAAATGTGTATATGAGTAAATGGAAAATATTTGGCTTTAGTGCTTTAGGCGTTGCAGTATTAACTTATTTAAGTTTTTTATTTGTATTACCAAATGCTGTAGATGTTAATAAGTTCAAGCCGGAAATTCAAAAAATTGCAAAAGAACAAGCAAATCTTTCAATTGATTTTGAAAATGCTAAAATCATAACTACACCGCTTTTAGGTGCCGGATTAAAAGCAGATAACATTGTGGTAAAACTTCCGGATGATTCTGTTTTATTCTCCGCTGATAGTTTTAAAACACGCATTGCTCTTCCGAGTTTATTCGTATTAACAGCAAAAGTTTCTTGTTTAGAAATTAATAATCCTTTTGTGAATCTTGAAATTGCAGATGAACAATTTAAAGTTATGCAACTAGTGGAAGATATCTTAAACAAAGGAAAAGAACAAAAGCTTGAACAACAAGGACAAGTTATTGAAAAAAAATCTTGGTTCAATCCTGCTTGGATAAGAATAAAAGTTCCTAATGTCAGACTAAATAACTATAAAGTTTTGGTAAACGATTTAAAATCGAATCATTATTTAAAACTCGCAGGTGAAGAGCTTGTTGCAGGATATTTTAACGGAAAAAGAGTTAAATTAAGAACAAATGCAGAATTATTTAGTGACGAAAATAAAAATATTTCAGCAAATGTAAATATCAACACATTTCTACCACCACCGGCTCCGGCTTTGGACAAGGAAGATGACCCGGCTGAAAGAATTGATATACCTTTCATTAACCCTGTTGAAATGTATAGAAAATATGATTTGAAAGCTAATTTAGATACTAAATTGCGTGTTAATAAAGATTTAAATTCTTATGGTTATTTTAATGTTGAAAATATAACACTGAAAGTTGGTCATTTAGCTCTTCCTGAATCATATTTGAGAGCAAAATCTTTCGGAAAAACTGTTGAATTAGATACAAATATTTACCCCGCTAAAGACCAAAATATTTCTTTATTAGGAAAACTTCACTATGGTCATCATCCGAAAATGGATATGATAATTAAAACCGCAGAAATTAAATTTAATGACATGTTGATTCTGGGTAAAGCTTTCTTGGATTCTTTATCTATTTACAATGAGTTAGACCGAATCACCGCGACAGGCGGTTTAACTGCTGATTGCAACATTAAAACAAACTTTAAAAAGCTTCGTTCAAATGGCTCTGTTATTGTTAAAAATGGCGGTTTGAACGTAAAAGGTATTGGTAAAGTTCTTGCTGACGCAAATGTTAATTTAATCTTAGATAACAACGTTTTAGATATAAAAGATTCGAGTCTTTATGTTAATGAATCAAAAGTTGATATCAATGGTAAAATTGATGAAAAATCGGTAGCTGATATTAGTATTAAAGCTGATAAAGTACCACTTCCTGTTTTATTTAATGCTTTTGCACCAAAACAAGCAAGAAATGCTTATAATTTTTCTTCAGGTGATGCGACGCTTAATCTTGGATTGAATGGTAAACTTAAAAATGCTGTAGCAACTGCGGTTGTCGGACTTGATAATTTGAATATCGGTGATAGAGCGGGCAATTTTGTTATACAAAACAAAGCTTTCTTTGGAGAATTTTTCTGTAATTCAAAAGAGCTTAAAGGCGATTTGAAAAATGAAGGATTTAGCATAAGTC
>CAYSIO010000080.1:0-6462 GCA_964431115.1 uncultured Vampirovibrio sp. | reverse complement strand
ATTTAATCAGGTCTTATTGATAGTCTAAAAAACCCTCAAAACAATAGATTTACCCATATTTAAGATGCGTTAAACATGTAACACAATTCATATTATGTTACATGATAAAAACTCAAAAATTTTCATATAGTTTAAGGGGAATTTAAGTTAAGTTTAAGGAGGATTTATTATGACAATTGCAGTTAAAGCAGCGGTAAAACTTGTAAAAGATTTATCTAAGACAACATTTGTTAAAAATGGTACACCAATGATTAAAACAAAGTTTACCAGAGTTTTGCAGAATGGTAAAGAAGAAATGGTTACTGTTTTTAAAAACGCAAAAACAGGCAAAGCTACAAGAATGTACATTGAAGACGGTATTGCGTGCTTAGATCGAACATACAAAGCTCCAGTTGAAGCCGGTAATATATTTAGCCAAAAATTAGGCAGATATATCCCAACATACGAAACCGGTCATATTACAACATACTCATCTTATATAGCAGACGGAAAAGCTACTAAAAAAATGCTTTGGAGTAATGATGTAACAAAAACATTGAGTCAAAATTCAAAAGGTGATTTAACACTACATACAAATAGTATGTATACTAATGCTTGGATAAGAACGCCGGAAAATGATATACACAGAATTTTTGGATATCAAAGACAAAATTCTGATTTTTGGAAAGGCATTAATAATGATACAAATATTGTCAAACAAGGTAAAAAGAGTATCGATTTTACACAGGGTTTAGGTAAGCCACTAAGACTGGGGCTTGTAAACGATAAAGGTTATAAAGTACTTAGTGAAGGATATATGCTTAAAAACGACAAAGGTGCTTTGACTTATTTAAAAGGACAAGAAACTCCGGCTGAATTAGTTGGAAAAGGGTTTAAACTTACCTCCGGAACAAGTTATGAACATAAGTTTTTAGCATAATTAAATTATTGAACTTCTTAATTTAATATTCAGTTACATACTATTGCCAGTAAAGTTTTTTACTGGCAATATATTATTATTAGCAACTATCCAGAAATGAGAGAAATATGTCAACATCGTATTCAACAAAACAAAAAAAGAACAACAATGCCGAATTATCAGAAATGATGCCTCAAAATATTGACGCAGAAGAAGCTATTTTAGGAGCAATTTTGGTAAGCCCTGTTTGTATGAACAAGGTTGTAGAGCATCTTCGTCCGGAATCATTCTATAAACCTGCTCATAGGTATGTTTATGAAGCAATGCTTCAACTTTATAACGGCGAAGATAAGATTGACATCGTGTCAGTTTCTGATGTTTTGAACATCAACCAAAAACTTGAACTTGTCGGCGGTCGTGCTTTTATCAACGATTTAAGCTACAAAACAATTACCACAACAAACGTTGAATACTACGCAAAAATTGTTCAAGAAAAAGCTATTAAGCGTTCTTTAATTAATGCAGGTTCTGAAATTATTAGCACCGGATATGATTTAAATCCTATTGAAGAATCTTTAGAAGTTGCTGAAAAACTCATCTTTGATATAGCTTCTCAAAAAGCGTCTCAGGCATTGGCTCCGATTAAGGATTTGGTATACGATACATATGCAAAAATCGAAGAAAGATACCAAAACAAAGGGCAGCTAACAGGAACTCCGACAGCATTTTATGATTTGGATACAATGACAAACGGTTTGCAAAAATCAGATTTAATCATCCTTGCTGCTCGTCCGGCAATGGGTAAAACTTCGTTTGCGCTTAATATTGCTCAGAATGTTGCTCTAAAAGCTAATGTTCCGGTTGCAATATTCTCTTTAGAAATGTCAAAAGAACAGTTGGTTCAAAGACTTTTGTGTTCTGAAGCAGAAGTCGATACACAAAGATTGAAAACCGGTAATATGCAGACAAAAGACTGGGAAAAATTGGCTGTTGCAATGGATGCATTCTCTCAAGCTCCTATCTATATTGATGATACTGCAGGTTGTACAATCACCGATTTGCGCGCAAAATGTCGTCGTCTTGCAATGGCTGAAAAAAATCTTGGTCTCATCGTAATCGACTATTTGCAATTGATTGAAGGAACCGGAAGAGAAGATCGTATGCAACAAATCTCAAGTATTTCAAGAGGTTTGAAAATCCTTGCTAAGGAATTGAACGTACCTATCATTTCTCTTTCTCAGTTATCTCGTGCGGTAGAAGGCAGAACTGATAAGCGCCCTATGCTTTCAGACTTAAGAGAATCCGGATCTATCGAGCAAGACGCTGATATTGTAATGTTTATTTATCGTGATGAATATTACAAAAACGCCGAAAGCGATGAGGATGAAGCAGAAAAAGCTTCAAACAAAGGCGAAGCTGAAATCATTATTGCTAAGCACAGAAACGGTCCGGTCGGTACTGTTAAATTGTTATTTCAAGGCAATATTACAAAATTCAAGAATCCTATTAAAACAGATGTTTTCTAGCTGTTGGGGTAAATATAGGGATAAAGGGGTAAACTTAAGGGGTAAATACCCTTAGGAATCTATAAGACAATTGAAAGGATATTGAGTTCATGACTTACATAGAAATTTTTCTTTTGGCGTTTGCTCTCTCAATAGATGCTTGTGTCGTTTCTTTTACATATGGAATAACCTTTAATCAAAATAGGGTTAAAACAGCCCTAATGTTAGCAACTTTTACCGGTTTATTTCAAGGACTCATGCCGGTAATTGGTTATTATTTAACATCTTTTGTAAAAACCTTTATCGCACCGTATGCAAGTTTGATTGTATTTACAATATTTGTCTTTTTAGGATTTAAGTTTATTAAAGAAGCTTTTGAAAACGACAAGAAAGAGCCTTGTTGTATAAGCTTAACTTGCCTTTTATTAATTGGGATTGCAACAAGTATAGATGCTTTTTCTGCAGGAATTTCATTAGCCCTTTACGGAAATCATATACTAAAACCGGCGCTGTTAATAACCTTTATAACCTTTACCAATTCCCTTTTAGGCTTTAAGTTGGGAGGAAAATTAAAAACCATGCCAACCAAGTTTTTAGAAGTCTTTGCAGGGTTTATATTAATATTTTTAGGGATTAAAGCTATTTTATAGCCATATATTCTAATAGCTATTTTAGGGATGTAACATGCCTATAAAACCCATTGTCAAACACTTTTGCTTATGATAAAATTTTCTCAGAGGAAAGGGGTTTATATGTTAGTTTCAGCAGTGTCTGCTAATAATATTCAAACGGTTTTTAGTACAGGGATTAAGAGCCAAGACAGTGTGGGAAATAAGACTTATAATATTTTAAAGGAAACCCCTGAAAATATCGAAGAAAATAAAGCGTCGCTTTTTGACTCTATAAATGAGTGGAAATATTTTTGCCATGAACAGATTCTAAAAGGCAAATTGGATATTATAGCGTAATTATGAGAAAACTTGGTGATAATTCAGATTTTCCTAAAAATGTATCTTTGATACTTGGTTTTTTTGATGGAATTCATGCCGGTCATCAAAAAGCGATAAAAACAACTTCCGAGAATAAGAAAGTGCTTGTGACGTTTTCATCTTCTCCTGCGGAATATTTTGGCAAAGATTTTAAATACATATATTCTCGTAACAAAAATTATGAGCTTCTGGAATCTTTGGGTATTGATTATATTTATGAGCGAAATTTTGCTGATTTAGCGAAAATTTCTGCAGAAGACTATTTATCAGATTTAATTAACAAATTTAATCCTAAATCAATTACAACAGGTTTTAATCATACTTTTGGGGCAAACAAACAAGGCAATTATCAAATGTTAGAAAATTATAGAGAAATGTTTGAATATTTTTGCGTCCCACCGATAAAAGTTGACGACATTGTAGTGAGCTCTTCTATTATTAAAAATATACTATCGAATGGTAATATTGAAAAAGCTAATAAATTTTTAACAAGAAACTTTTCTCTTACTTCGACTGTAATTGAGGGCGCAAAGCTCGGAAGAACTATAGGTTTCCCTACCGCAAATATGAAATATCCGGATAGAATTGTTAAAATTCCATATGGTGTATATAAGGTGAAAGTTTTAAATAAACCGGCCATAATGAATTGGGGTGTTAAACCTACAATCGGAGCAGAAGAAATTATGGAAGTTTATATTCCAAATTTCGGAGCGGATTTGTACGGGAAAGAATTGACAGTGGAAATAACTTCTAAAATCAGGGATGAAATTAAATTCAACAGCTTAGAAGAATTAACTTCTCAAATCAAAAAGGATGTAGAAAAATGCTTAAAGTAGTAATTATTGGCTATGGAGAAATGTTCATGAATCTTATTGCTGCTGCGCTTGATGCAAACTGTGAGATTGTCGGAGTGCTTAGAAAAGATATGATAAAGTATCCAAAGGTTTTGAGAAAACTAAAAGATACTTTTAATCCTTCGGTTGAATATAATTATATAAAAAGCTACAATTTACCTGAAATTGAGGCAAAAGGGGTAAATACCGAAGACTTTAGAAAACAGCTTTTGAAACTTAATCCTGATATAATTCTTGTAGGTTCTTGGGGAGAACGCTTTGAGAAGGCAACCTATGATATTCCTAAGATTGCTTCAATAAATGCGCATCCATCCTTGCTTCCCAAATACAGAGGTCCGAATCCATATTTCTGGGTAATAAAAAACCAAGAACAAACAAGTGGAGTAACTTTTCACCTTATTGATGAAGGATATGACAGCGGGGCAATTCTTGCACAAGAAGAAATAAAAGTTTTCCCCTCTGATACCGGAGAAAGTTTAAAGCAACGAACTGTTTTAACAGCTCGCGGAGTTGCTTGTGAGCTTTTAAATGCATTAAAAGAAGATATTATAATACCTCTGCAACAAAAAGAAGAAAATGCGACATATTTTTCTCACCCCGAAGAATTAGAATTAAATTTTAAAAGAACGGCTGAAGAAAATTATGCGGCAATAAGAGCAATTCATCCTTGGAATAGAGCTTATTTTTACCATAATATTACTCCAATTGCCCCGAATCCTTATTCTACAAGCGTTGAAGATAATAAAACAAATTATACAACTGCAGGAACAGTTGTTGAGGTTGATGCTAAGACAAAGACTATTGCAGTACTCTGTCAGGACAGAAAAGTCTTGAGAATGTCAAATGTAGAATTATATAAAAAACAAGACCGATTTTTTACTAAAAATTACATAAATTTAGAAATTAAAGAAGGTAGTATTTTATTATAAATTAATAATTAAAAGATTTGTAAAACATTATCAGCAGAAAGACTTATTTCTTTAACTTCTTTTTTGTCACAAGGTACAACAAAAGTTATCTTATTATTCGCAGCCTTTTTGTCTTTTTTCATAAGTTCAACAAATTCTGTTGGTGTGTATTTATTTTTGTAGGTTTTAAACCCGTATTTAGCCAATAAATCCATTGAAAGTCTGTAATAAGAATAATTAATTATCCCGTGAGAATATGCGTAATTAAATATGAAAAATATTCCCTGAATTACTGCTTCTCCATGAGTAAATTGCTTGTATTTTCCTAAAGTTTCTAGCGCGTGTCCGAAAGTATGACCTAAATTGAGAACTTTTCTCAAGCCGGATTCTTTTTCATCTTGATTCACAACTGCAATCTTTAAATGCAAGCAGTATTCAATAACCCTCATAACAGTCATTGGTTCCTGCTCTAATAATTTTTCACAACAAAGAGTTAAATACTCAAAGAAAAACAAGGAGTGTTTGTATCCACAGTTATTTTCTATAAACGCATATTTAAGGACTTCACCGAGTCCGGACATAAATTGTCTCTTATCAAGAGTTTTAAGAAAATTAATATTGATAAAAACCTTCTTTGGCTGATAAAAAGCTCCGACAATATTTTTAACACCGTCCATATCAATAGCGGTTTTCCCGCCTACTGAGGAGTCAACCATAGAAAGTAGTGTTGTAGGTATTTGAATATAATCAATTCCTCTCATATAAGTAGACGCAGCAAAGCCTGTAATGTCTCCTATTACACCACCGCCGATTGCTATTATTACATCAGAGCGAGTTAGACCGATTCTCTGTGCAGCTTCTAATATTTTCGTGTAATTTTTAAAATTCTTCTCTTTCTCTCCGTCGTTTAAAATAAGGAGTTCCGTATCAATAAGTCCGAGTTTTTCTTTATAAAGTTTGTATACTTTCTTAGAAATAACAAATAAACGCTTTTGCGTATTTGTAAAAGCTAATACATCTTCCATGAGTTTGGAAAAAGTTTCATCACTTAGTATTATTTGATAATTGCCAGCTTCAACATTAAGAGTTTGTCTCATTAATACTTCCTAAAATAAAATCTACAATCTCTTCTTTGCTCTTAGAGTCAGCATCTACTACACAATGAGCTTTGAGATAATTTTCTTCTCTTTTTTTTAAAAGATTTTCAAGTACCAAGCGTGGATTTTCATTATTTAACAATGGTCTTGTCGAATCTTTTGATATTCTATAATATAATACATCAAGGTCAGATTTCAAATAAAAAACTTT
>CAYSIO010000079.1:0-6511 GCA_964431115.1 uncultured Vampirovibrio sp. | reverse complement strand
TCAGTGACCAAGTGACCAAGAATTCTCCTCTCCAACGGAGAGGACGCAGTTGTGCTTGCATAGCAAGCTACAAATGCGGGGAGAGGGTTTATCCCGTTAGGGACTTTAACAGTCAAAACGTCACTCTGAGGAGTGTAACGACGAAGAGTCTCTTTAACTGTTATAGAGATTCTTCGCATTCGCTCAGAATGACTGTAGAAGTGACCAAGAATTCAGTGACCAAGTGATCAAGAGTGTACGTCATTGCGAACGCAGTGAAGGACCCAGTCAAGAGCCAGTTGTAGTTACATCCAAGCTAGAAGTCTTTCCCTCTGGATTCTTCGCTTCGCTCAGAATGACAGCAAACTTGTAGTTACAACGCCAAGCCTAAATACATTTACCCCCAGAATAACGGTAAAGTTGACACAACAACGTTATACCTTAGCTAATTTTCTTCCTAGATTTTCAATCATCTTTGCATCATCAGCAGGAGAAAAACCTGTTGTAGTCAAATAATTTCCGACAATTGTTGAATCAACACAATATTTGAACGCTTTTTCAATAGTTTCCTGACTCAAACGTGCTTTTTTACCGCCTGCCAAGCGCACAGATGAATTCGGACAAGCTATTTTAAAAATAGCAAGAGTTCTAAGCACATTTTCCTCATCAATCTTATCTATATAGCCTGCAAAAGGTGTATTTGGAATAGGTGTTAAAATATTTACAGGAATACTGTCCGGATTAATTTCAGCAAGCTCAAGCGCCATTTCTATACGCTGTTCAACGCTTTCACCCATCCCGATAATAACACCGCAACATAGCTCAATTCCATACTTTTTAACTAGATTAACAGTATTGATTCTATCTTCATAAGTATGAGTTGTACAAATTTCAGGGTGATATGATTTACAAGTATTTATGTTGTGATGGAATCTCACCAACTTCGCTTCTGCAAGTCTCTGCGCTTGTTCTTCATTTAGAATTCCGATACTCGCACAGCTTTTAATCCCTTCTGAATTCAAAGCTTTTATCATATCAAGCATTGTATCAAAGTCACTCTCATCCGGAGTCTTACCGGAAGTCACAATTGCAACTCTGTCTGCTCCGTTTTTAACACTGTCTTTCGCTGCATCGACAACCGTCTCAACGCTCAAAAGCGGATGTGTTTCTACTTCGGTATTATAATGCGAGCTTTGTGCGCAATATCTGCAGTTTTGAGAACATTTTCCTGTTCTTGCACTAATAATTGAGCAAAACTCAACTTCATCCTTTAAATATTTTTGAGACTCCTTTAATAAGTCTTCTAAATTCATATTATATAAATCTAATAATTCGGCTTTTGTATACATTTTATTTTCCTTTCTTCAATGGGGTAGAGAAATCAACCCCCACCCTAACCCTCCCATAAAGGAGAGGGAACTATTTAACACCCAACGCTTAATCCTGCGCACAGATTAATCGATTGTCCTGTCACACCTTTTGCTTCTTCTGAAACCAAATACTTCACCATGCCGGCAACTTCAGAAGGTGCAACGAATCTTCTTTGAGGTATACATTCAAGAATTTCTTCTTTAGAAAACTCACTATCATCACAAGAAGAATTTCCTAAATCAGTATCAACCCAACCAGGATTAATCGTGTTCACGGTAATCCCATATTCAGCCAGCTCCAAAGCAAGAGCTTTGGTTGCCCCTATTAGTCCTGCCTTTGTAGCGGAATACAGACTTGCATTAGCTTCGCCCATAACTCCGCTAATTGAACCTATATTAATAATTCTTCCAAAGCCTTGTTTCTTCATATATGGAACAGCTTTTGAAGCCAGATATAATGGTGCTTCAAGATTCAATCTTGTAATATGTTCCAATTTATCAATATCAAATCCTTCAAGAGCAGGTGTATATAAATACTCTCCTGCATTATTTATAAGGACATCAATCTTATTTTCTACAATATACTCACCCAGTTTTTGCATACCTTCAACAGTCGCAAGGTCACAGACACAATAATTTTCATAACAACGCAAAAGGTCTTCATTACGTCCGGAAGCAAATATTTTATTATTTACCCCTACATTTACCCCTACCCCTTCTGCGATAGCTTTTCCTATTCCACGTGTTGCACCTGTTACAAGTATATTCATAAAAAATCCTCTTCTTGTTAATTATAACACAAGAAGAGGGGGTAAAAATACTTTTGTCTTGTACTTGCAAATACAAGCTTTAATTTTTTTGAACTAAATGCAGGCTTATCTTAAGAACTGTGCCTGATAGACTTCAAAGGTTATTGGTGCTTTAGCATCGCCGGATTTATCTGCTTGACCGAAAACTCTTGAAGCTTCGCTCCTAATACCTGCAAAATAAGCCATAGCCTGACCGTCAATCGCGCTCTGACTCAATAATTGAATGGCATTATTGAAAGCGGCGTAGTCTTTTTCATAATCTCCTGTTGCTTTAACACCAATTTGTGCACACAGACTGGCCCAAGGTACAACCTTTTCTCCCTTCTGGTTTTCAATTTGATTTTGTACCTGTTCTGAGTACTCTGCATACATAGCCCTGTCTAATTTCTTCAGGTCATCAACTTTGCCTGTAGGAGTAATATTAAACTCATCAAACGCTTGCTCTAATTTAGTCGAGCTTGAAGGGACTCTACCTAAATAAGAGTAGATATTCGCGCTTGAGTATGAATAAACTCCATTGACTGTAAAATTCGACATGACACACCTCATATATGATATATAATGTATATCGGCACATTTTCTAAAAACTTTAATGTTTTTCGAATAATATTTACAATTTGTTACAATTCATCTTGAAACACTCTATTTACAAGGGTTTTAAAAATTTGTATCGTTTACAAAACACCTGTCTTTTATTAAGTTTTGTAACAAACTATTCTTTTTATGAAATTCAGAAGTTTATATAAACTTTATATCTATGTAAGACAAATTTAAGAGAGAGCTAAACAAAACAAGTATTGAATAAGCCTTGCTAATAGCCGGGTTTAGTTAAATTTGGCTTATGTAAAAAAAGTTAAATAAGAGAGGTATCACATGGCTTTATTAGAAAGTTACAACATTAATGCTATGGCAACACAGATTTCAAAAGAATTTTACATCAACGAAAATCCGGCAGAAGACAAGTCGTATATTCTGGTCGACGAAATGAGACTTTTTGCAATGGATTTAAAATCTCGAGTTACGTTTATATCGCGAACAAAATCGTAACTTAAATCCGAAATTAAATTTAAAAAATTTCCTACGAAAACACCTATCTTACTTAACTTACTTAACTATTTTAATTCCCCAAACTTACTTATCTATGCGCCTGATTCAAAGAATTAGGCTTTTTTTTGTCAAATTTTGCGTAGAGTGAGGACAAAGTCCGAAACTCGAAGTAGCACGGAGCAAAGTGAACGCAAAATTTGCGACAGCAAATTGTAGTGAACGACTGCGTAGTGTGAAGCAATAATTTGAAAGAATTTTGGCAAGTACAAGGCTCAAAAATAGTGAGAGGTTAAACTGTCACCAAAATGTAGACAACAAAAAGTTACGAGCAGGGCGAAACACTACGTCTGCGCATCAGAATTATATTTATGATAAAATTTATTCAAGAGGGATATTTATGGCAATATGTATTTTTCCGGGAACTTTTAACCCTATCCACGACGGACATCTAAAGATGGCCGAATACGCGTTAAAAAAATACAATTTCGAAAAAATCATCTTTATTCCGTCATATATTCCACCTCATAAAAACGTAGATTCAGAGCTGTCTGAACATCGTTTTAAAATGGTTAAACTAGCCATAAAAAATAACCCTAAATTCGAAATCTCAGATATTGAATACCAATCTGAAGGAAAATCTTATTCGCTAATAACAGTAAAAAAAATTATTGAACAATATTGCATAAATGGTCGTTTAAACTTTATAATAGGTACGGATGCTTTTGCTAAAATTGACACTTGGTATAAAGCGGATGAGTTAAAAGAATTAGTTCATTTTATAGTATTTCCAAGAAGAGGAGAAGAGATCAAAGACCTTGAAGATTGGGATTATGAATTAACAGATATGGATTTTGTTGATATTTCATCAACAGAAATAAGAGAAGGGACAAAAACTGCAACAAGCGTGGAAGGGTATATAGAAGAAAATGGATTATACTAAATATAAAGAATGGCTAAAAGCGAACCTTGATTCTGAGCGTTATGAACACTCTCTGGGTGTTGCAGAATGCGCTGCAGAACTTGCTGAGAAATTTGGACTCGACAAAGAAAAAGCTTATTTATGCGGACTTATCCACGATTGCGCAAAATGCTTCTCTAATGAAGAATTAAAAGCTTCAATTTGTGACTGCAAAGATTTATGCGACGGCGAGCTTATAAACCCAAAAACATACCACGCACCTGCGGGTGCAATACTCGCCAAACAAGAACTTGGAATTTGTGATGAAGAAATCCTATCAGCTACAAGATGGCATACTTTGGGCAAAGTTGAGATGAGCGATTTTGAAAAGATTATCTTTATCGCTGATAAAATCGAAAAAAGAACAAGACCGCTTAAGCATAGAGAACCAATTGAAAAAGCATTAGAAAAAGGACTTGATAATGCACTCTTAGAATGTTATGGAAGCACAATCAAAAGCCTTGTTGACAGAGATTTGAAAATTTGTTATCAAACAGTAGAAATATATAACAATTTGCTTAACAAATTAGACCCAAAAGATAGATAAGAGTATAATTTAAGTATGAAGAAGAGATTAGCTTTATTATTACTAAGTATTTTTCTAATAAATAACGTTGCACTTGCGTCAGGCGATGTGTTTCAAGGTCATGCAGAATATAGTAATGAATATCCGGAATTAGACAAAGAACTTTATACAGGTAAGACAGAAACTCTTGAAAAAAAAGACGTAATTGAAATGACTGTATCTCAAGTTATTGACGGAAGCTTTTCATTTGAAGGTGATGAATTTTTTGCGGAAGTAACAAGTGACGTAATCGGCGATAAAGGTGTTGTTGTACCGAAAGGAACAGTCGCTCACGGTATTATTAGAGATTCCGGAAGCGCAAAACGTCTGGGAAGAGACGGATATATTGATTTAAGTTTTGACTACCTTGTAACACCTGACGGCAGAGAAATCCCTATCGAAGGGAAAATGTCAACAAAGCTTCATCCAATAAAAGCCGCGACAAAGATTGTTGCGACTGACATCGGTTATACCGCTGCAGGTGGTGTTTTAGGCGGAATCTTTGCAGCACAAGCTCTTAGTGTTGAAGCAGCAATCGCTTCTCAAGGAATGACAGTTGCGGGAGGCGCAGCACTTGGCGCAGGTGTTGGATTAGGTATGGCTTTATACCGTAAAGGAAAAGATGTGCTAATCTCACCCGGTGACGAGATCAAGGTTAAAATTCTTTCAAGTGTTGATTTACCGGTATACAGAGAAGAGGCTTTGCAACAAAAAGAACTTATCTATCCCGGACTTAATATCAGAATAGGAAACATTTTATACGAAAAAGACCCGTTCGGAGAAGTTAACACTTTAACTTTATCAATATCAATATCCAATATGTCTGATAAGAGTTTTTCCGGCATGGATTTAGCGCTTATGAATGATTACAATACGGTTTTTAACCCTTCAATTTTTGGAGACACAAAACTCGTATTCTCACAATTTAAACCGGGAGATAGAAAAGCAGGAAAAGTATCTTTTGCAGTTAATAACATTAAAGATACATATTGGCTAGTTATTAACGATAGAGCGACAAACAAGCCTATCACAAAACTTTCTTTGGATAACGCTTATAAAAAAGTCTCTGAAGATATAAAAAAGCGCAACAGCAAAATGAAAAAGCGTAAAAAGAATTATTATAAAGAAGACGATCCGTTTGATATTTAGAAAGCATTTTCCTCCCCAATGGGGGGGGGTAAATATATTGGGCTTGGAAGTATAGCTACAAGCTTGCAGTCATTCTGGGGGTAAATGTATTTGGCTTGTAGGTGTGACTACAAGTGTGGAGTCATTCTGAGCGAATGCGAAGAATCCAGAGGAACTAGAAGTAAGGCTACAAGCATTTTGACTGGGTCCTTCACTACGTTCAGGACGACATGGCACACTTGGTGAGGTGACTACAAGCTTGCCGTCATTCTGAGGGCGAAGCCCGAAGAATCCAGAAGGGCTGAAAGTAATTACTACTTGCTTTTTACTGGGTCCTTCGTTACACTCAGGACGACATGGCACACTTATTGATGTGACTCCAAGCTTGCCGTCATTGCGAGGAGCAGTTGTAGACATGAAAACTTGTAAGTCTGCATTAAACTCAAAAGATTTACCCCGACGTGGCAATCCAGAGGGGTAAATACTTTCAATCTGCAAGTAATGACTACAAGCTCTTGGCTGGGTCCTTCACTACGTTCAGGACGACGTAGCACACTTGTTGATACTGTGCCAAGCTTATGCGATACCGTGATCAAGTAAGTTCATATTCTCCCTCTCCTGCGGAGAGGGTTGGGGAGAGGGTTCGATACAATAT
>CAYSIO010000078.1:0-6547 GCA_964431115.1 uncultured Vampirovibrio sp. | reverse complement strand
TTGTCTTTGGATTGGGAATAATTATTGTCATTTCGATTTTATTTCAGAATCTTACCGACTTATAGTGGCAATACAAAATTGATAAGACCTTGAAACGCGCCTCGCATTAAACGGATACGCTTCGCTTTCATCCTCTGCTCGGCTTGTTCAGGGTGACGTAAAGTTGTTAATTTTTTGTAAGCTAATGAATTGTTCTAAAAATAGCAAAGTTTGAGAGTTTTTTAATTCTTCAACCAGCTCTCTTATATATGTTAAAAAGTTCGAGTTTCGTCTACAACAGTCCAGATTAAAGAAGACTCCGAAAGGGGTCTTTTTTATTTTGTGGACTCTCACGCATTGAGCTTTGCTCAATGGGTTCTCGTCCTCCTTCATTGTCTCAAAGTTTTGTTAACTGAATATGTCTTTAACTGGATTTTTCTGTTTTTTTGAAGTAAACTGGATTCGGAGATATTAAAAATGACGTTATTATATTTATACATTAGTGTTTTTACTGTTTATTTTTTAGTTTTGGCATTGGTTTCAATGAAACCTGCACGTAAGTATCGCGATAAATATACATCTCGTGATGCTAATCTTTGTGCTGTAGTTTATGCTTCTGGTGTTTCTGAAACTCTGGAGAATTTGATAAAACAATTAAAAAATCAAACATACCCTAAGCAAAATTATACGATATACACTATATTAGATAAATGTGAAAATGTTTCTGATGTCACCTTGCAAAGTGATTTGAATGTTAATGTAATAAATATAAATAATCTTGAACCGGTCGGAAAAAGTCAAGCGTACTCAATAATTGCAGAAAAACTCCAAGATGTAAGAGACTTAGATGCATTTGTTTTTTTAGATTCAAAAAACTATGTTGATGCAGATTTTCTGGAAAATGTTAATTTTTATTTGACAAAATACGAAGTTTTTAATCCTACAGTAAACTATTTACCACAAACTGATACATTAACTTTTTGGCAAAATGTTCAATCTGCATACTCAAGATATGTGTCTAGGTTTTTTAATGCCTCAAGATCAAGGCTTGGGTTGACAACTATTATAAATACCGATTCGTTTGCTATTAAAAAAGATCTTTTGAATAAAATAGCTTCTTTTGACTTCAAAGATATAATCTCAGAAGTAGAGTATACTTATAAATTAGCTAATGAAGGTGTTTTTGTTGCTCAAATCAATGATTTACACGTATATGACAGCATAGAAAAGTTCAGCTACAGGATTCCTTCTTTATCAAAAAGGCTAAGCTTTTTTTGGAATAATATAACAAAGGCTCAATCAAACTGCGCCAGAGAATTTTTATTCTCTTTGACGGCTCCGAATTGGTTAGTTGCCCTTGCTGGTTATTTTTTAGTATTAAACCATGTCTGTATTTTTTCCCTATGTGTTAGTTATGCTACTGTCTTAATTACCGGCTTGTTGCTATTATTAGCATTTTGTATGAGTTTGTTGAATGCGAAGTTATATTCTAAGGAATATTTGTATTTATTTTTATATCCTTTAGTTTCTTTGTGGAGAATGACATATAATTTCCCTCCTTTTAGAGGTGTAAGAAGTATTATCAAACAAACGACTCGTAAGCATGTTATTCAATCCGAAACGGTTAATGCAATCGTTTCTGACGGAAGGAATGAATATCCTTGTCAATTAATATTAATTTCTGATGACGGTTTAGCCAGAGTTACTTTTAATAATAAAGGAAAAAAATATACAACTAAAAATAATCATCTAAGAATGATAGATGCCCTAAGAGAACTCACTGTAAAACTAGCTGATTATGGATTAACTCTAAAAGTATGTCAATGCTGTAAATATTTTCAAACAGTTGTTGACGGTTCTACTAATATGGTTAAAGGTTGTTGTAAGTGCAATTTTCCCGGCAGAACTCCGGGAGATATTATTCCAACCTTAATTTGGAATACCTGTCCGAATTTTGAAGAGCAAAATGTTGTTAATTTATTCTAATTAATCATTGCATCATCTAATAATTTTATTCTGAAAGCACTTCCGGAAGGTATTGAAATGTGTTCGCCTTTGCTAAAAAATGCACAAATCGGGGATGTGATGGTATTTAGTCCTAAGCACAAGGTCCCGTACGCAAACGGAAACGGTGTTAAAATAACAGTTGACCCTGTAGCTCCAAGTCCTACTGAGACTGTTAGCATTTTGTTGAATATTGTTCTGCCCCAGTCTCCTTTTTTCCACATTGTTTTAAGATAAGTTCTTTGTCCTTTTATGTTATTAAAAAAGATTTTTTTATCATTTGCTCTTGTAACGTACGCAATAACCGGAACCTTTTGGTTTTTATATACCATGTAATTTATTCTTAATGATATTAATCCTCCGTTACAAGTTATTTGAGGTTGGTGTGAATCTATTATTTCTCCAATAAATATGGTTCCTGTCGGAATCGTAAATCCTTTACCGTATGTCGGAGCGCTACTTGTAAAACGAACAGTAGTTCCTTTTCTTTGCCAATCGGAAATTGTGCTATTGCTTGTTACATTAAATGAGGTGCCTTGTTTAACTTTAATATCACCGCCTGTGTATGGAACAGTTTTTATTTCAGGTTCTACAATTTTATTCGTCTTTGCTCCTGTTATTGAAGGTAATTCCGGAAGGTTTGAGTCTATTGATGTTTTTTGAGGAGTTGCTTTAATGTTTTTCTGCAAAGCGGATTCTTTTATTCCGACATCATTAATTAACTGTGTCGGATTATAATTTTTTCGAATTTCATCATCAACAGTCTCATCAATATCAAAAGCATGCCCGCAGTTAGCAAAAATTATATATACAAAAGCTATAATAAGTGTATTTTTTACATTCTTTCTCATGCTAAAACCCTCTTAATATAACTATTCTACCAGATTGTAACAAATTTGTTAAGAACTAGCAAAAAATATTTTGCTTTGTTTTATTATAAATGTGTAGACATTATTATTTATTTTATAGATTGGAAACTATGATGAAGATTCATACAACGCAAAATCTAAGCCCTTCAGTAGCGAATAACTCAACCAACAACATTTTTGCTCAAAGTGAGCTTAGTAGATTTCGATTGCAAGGCGTTCTTGCTTATCATTCTAATGAGGGTTTATTACAACCTTCGTTTAAGGGCAAGAAGCCGGATTCTAAGCAAGTAAAGAAAATTATTGAGAGTATAAAAAAGGCAGTTGGTGAAGTTTCAGAGAAAGCCAAGCCTGAAATTAAATCAGGGGACAATCTATATAGAAGTCCTCTTTTTAATAAGTTTTTAAATGTCGTTGACTATGAAACCGTTGTTCAGGCATCAATAGCAGCGGTTGCTTGTACTGCAAGAGCAGGTACGATTTTAGCGATGTCTAATGAACAAAACAGAGAAAATAATACTTATGCTGTATCTCATGCTTTAGCATCAGGTATTGTAGGTTTTATAACAGTGTTCCTTCTAACAGCTCCGTTTAAAGCCGGAACGGACCATGTCATGAAGAAGATGTTTAACAATCTTAAAGAGAGTGTTTTGAAAAGATTACATCCTCAATTAGACGTAAAATCTATTGTTGACAAAGAAGGTAAGAGAATTCCGCAAAAAATATTTGTTGATAAAGAAGGTAAAGAGATTCCGCAAGAATTACTTAAAAATTTCAAAAATGATGAAATATTTGAGAAAATTTTATGGAAAGACTTAGAAGGTAATGATTTCTGTGCCGAAATTAAAAACTGTGACATGCTTCCTCAATTTAAACATATTTCAGACATTTCTAAAGAAACATTTGAAAAAATCTTGGGAGTTATAAATGTTGACTGGGCTTCTCAAAAGGGTAAATCTTTCAATGAAGTTGTAACAAAAGACGGCAAAAGATTATATGACGTTATTGATTTTAACAGTTTAGGTCTAAAAGTTTCTCAGCTAGAAAAACCTGTAGAAAAACAAAGAGGTTTCTTCGGACGTATATTCCACTCTTTATTCGGTAAAAAGACACCGGCAGAAGTAAAGACAGAAGGCCAAATTCTCTTCAAAGATTTAGATAGAAGTTTTATAGAGGATTATATTAAAAATGCAGATGATGCAAGTGTATGGAAAAAACTTGATTTAAATACGGTATATAAAGACGGTCAAGTTCAAGATTTTAGAAAATGGAAAGATCTTGAAGGTAAAAATTGGACATTGGATTTAGATTCTGTATATGTATCATCACCTTTGGAAACATTTGACTATGCACCACGTATTACCGGACAAATGCGTTTTGATTCAGCTGAAGGTATTCATAAGTTTAGAACTTATCAAAGAAATGGCAAAAACGGCAAGATTGGTTCTGTAATATCAGATGAGATGTTAAAAGCTGATAAAGAATCGGCAGGTCTAATTAAGAGTTTGACTTGGCTACCTGATCTTGTGTTTAGAATTCCGATTGCATTAACAACTGTATCTTTAATCCCTTGGATTTTGAAAAACTGCTTTAATGTTGAAAAGAAAAAGCCACAAGTGCCTGTACAACTTTTACAACCTGTTGCAAATGCGGTTGCATTCAAAGGTAAAACAGAAAAACCGACTACTGAAAATTCTGAAAATACAAATGCTAATTCAAATATTTCATTTAAAGGTAAAGGGGATAAAGCTACAAAATCTATATTTGATAAAATGTTAGATTTTGTAGGAAAAGCTATGGCTGAGTTATATGGTAAGCGCTTGATTGAAAGTGAAGGAATGGCAAAAGTTTCTGCCAAGCTTGCAGATGTACCGGGCGGTTTAACTCAAGCAATGGCAACATTTGGTTCATTGTTGACCAGTTCTGCTTACGTATATGGCACTTTGGCAAATAAAAATCTTGATAAAGATAAACGTAAAACATTGGCGATTAACCAAACTTTATGTTTTATTGTACCTACATTTGCTGCGTACACCGTAGATAGATTTATTAATAATTGGGTTAAAAAGAATGAATATAGATTCTCAGGTGTTCAACAAGGTGATGCTGCAGCTTTAAAATTAGCAGGTAAGGCTAAGGAAGCAGATGAGGCTATAAAATCATTGGGTAAAAAGGTTAAAGGTGTTAGGGCTTTAGCAAGCTTGGCTGTATTTACAATTATCTATAGATATGCAACCCCTGTTATAATTACACCTGTTGCTAACAAAATCGGTGACTGGTTAAATGCCAGATCTAAAGCTAAAAAGGAAGAAGAACTTAAGAATGTTGCAAAAGCGGTAGCTTAGTAAAAAAATAATAGAAAAACGTCTTCATAAAGAAGGCGTTTTTTTTATACTATAATTTATATATGAAACTTTTATTTCTTGACGAAATTGACTCTACAAATAAATATGCAAAAGAACACATAGAGGAGTTATCAGATTTAAGTCTTGTCTATGCAGGTGTTCAAACGGCAGGAAGAGGACGCTTAAATCGTAAATGGTCCGGTTGCTCGGGCGAGAATTTGTATGCTACTATAATTTTAAAACCATCAAAAGAGATGAAAGCCGTTTATACAAACTTGACGCAATATTTATGTTTGGTTCTTGCGGAAACCTTTGAAGAATATAATATTTATCCCAAAATTAAATGGCCAAACGATATCAGAATTAATGGAAAGAAAATATCAGGAATTTTGGCAGAATCAATAATGGATTCATGCGGATTAAAAGGGTTGGTATTGGGATTTGGAGTCAATTTAAACTGTTCTGTAGAAGATATAAATAAAATAGATCAGCCTGCAACATCTCTAAATTTAGAAACCGGCATGAAAATTAATCGAGAAATTTTCTTGAAAAAGGTTATTGATAAGTTTTGTTTGGGGTATAATAGATTTATTGAGGAAGGATTTTTATTAATAAGAGAAGATTATATAAGAAGAGCCGAATTCCTTAATACACCTGTAACTGTAAGGGTTTATGATGAAAATATTTCAGGCATAGCCAAAGATATTACAGAGAATGGTGCTTTAAAAATAGTTGATAGAAATAATAAAGAACATGTACTTTTAATAGGAGATATTTTATGAATGAAACATTAATGCAAGGAGTTTCCGTAATGTTAATTGGAATGGGAACTGTTGTTGCATTTCTATGCATTACAATCATTTCTATGTTTGTAATGTCTTTTGTTGTTGGAAAATTGAACAAATTATTCCCGGAAGCAGTTCCTGCTGTTGCAGGCGGAACAAAAAAAGTCGCTACATCTAATGACGATAGCGAAGTAGCAGCTGCAATCGTTGCAGCATTATTTAAAAGATAATATTAAGAGGAAATAAGGAAATAGGGTAATAAGGGAATAAGAGGTTATAGAAATTATTAAGTAAAGATATGTTTATATTTTGAAATATTTTAAACACCTTATTTCCCTATTGCCTTATTACCTTATTACCTAATGAAAAGATTATTGTATAGAGAGGATAAAATTTATGTCAAAAAAATTAATTAAAGTTATGGATACGTCTTTCCGTGACGGTTTTCAATCAATTTATGGCGCAAAAGTTTTGGTAGATGATTTTCTACCGGCTTTAAAAGCAGCTGTTGATGCCGGTCTTAAACACTTTGAAACAGCAGGTGGTGCAAGATTCCAAGTTCCAATCT
>CAYSIO010000077.1:0-6556 GCA_964431115.1 uncultured Vampirovibrio sp. | reverse complement strand
AATTATACCACCGACATCTAATAATTCCAATATGTCATGCAGTACAAAATTTACATTTTTTAACTCATTGTTAACTTCAATTCTGATTGCTTGAAATACCCTTGTCGCAGGATGTATGGCTGATTTAATTTTAGGAGTTGCACTTACGATAAGTTCTGCAAGCTCTCCTGTGGTTTCAATCTTTTTCTTAGCGCGGACTTCAACAATTTTTTTAGCAATTCTTTTAGAAAATCTTTCTTCTCCGTATTCGCTAAAAATACGCACCAAATCTTCTTCTTTATAAGTATTTACGACATCATATGCAGAAAAATCAGAATCCATATCAAAACGCATATCTAATGGTGCATTTTTTGAAAATGAAAAACCTCTTTCGGCTTTTGTTAATTGGTGATAAGACGCTCCTAAATCAATTATTACACCACCTGTAATTTTTTCTATTCCAAGTTTTTTTAGTTCGGATTTAATATTTGTATAAGACGATTTAACGATTGTTAAATTTGGGTAATTTTTAAGTCGTTCGCTTGCATGGGCGATTGCTTCGTCATCAATATCAAAAGAAATCAGACGCCCGTTTGGAGAAATTCTTTTTAGGATTAATTCACTATGACCGCCACCACCAAGTGTACAATCAACATAAATCTTGCCATCCGTGCATTCCAGTGCGTCGACGGCTTCGTTAAGCATAACTGTATAATGTTTAAAATCACTCATAAATAAATGATAGCATAAAATTTAAAAGAGAGCTGTTTATTCAGCTCTCTCTCCTAATTCTTTGTCCATAAGATATAGTGCGACTTTATCTTCGCCAAAAAGTTCAAGACGTTTAATTATTTCTTTAACATTATTTTCTTCTTCAATTTGTTCTTCTATGAACCAATCAATAAAGCTCAATGTTGTTCTGTCACATTCTTCTTCAGCCTTTTGAGCAATTGCCATCACTGCACGAGTAATACATTTTTCGTGTTCGTAAATATGATTAAATATTGATAAAATCCCTTGAAACTCAAATTCAGGAGTTTTAATTTGTTTGAGGGTTACAAAACTGTTGCAATTAATCAGATAGTCGAAAATCTTAAGCCCGTGTTCTACTTCTTCTTTTGCCTGAATTTTTGTCCAAGATGCAAAACCGTTCAGACCAAGCTCTTTAAGATGTGCAGACATTGATAGATACAAATAGCCGGAATAAAATTCCTTATTAATTTGTTCGTTCAAAATTTCATTAATAGCGTTACTAATCATTTTTATTCCCCCATAATCCGTGTATATTGCAATGTTCCAGTGCTTCTATATTTTCTTCAAAATGTGTTATATCAAATTCTGCGCTCTCGTTAGGATTTAGATACTTGAGATATAAGCGAGATTTGTCTTTTGGGTAGACTTCAATGAATTGAATATAATGTTCATTCGTCATAGGGTGATATTTGAGTCTTACATAGCGTCCTTGTTCTTCGTTTTCAATCATCGGTGTATGTTTTTCTGCTAAATCTTTATTCTCGTCATTATGCGGAATCAAATGTTCCATAGCTTCTCCGCAACAAACAAGCTCGCCAACGCCATTTAGGATAACTTGAACAAGGTTTCCGCAAATATGGCATTTATAAAGTTCTAATTTTTCTGTCATAAATTCCTCCAATCCTTTTAAATCTTAAAAATATCCTTCAAAAACTTCATTGTAGGAATGGGCGATTTATGGTACTATTCTAGGTATGGAGAACTTTTTTAATACAAATTCAAAACAGCCTGTGACTCCTTTGGAGAACCAATATGATAGTTTGAAAGATAACTATGAGCAGATTTTTATTGAAGCTGCAGAAAGTATACGTGCTGCAATCGATAAATTTAAGCCTGAAAATCCGTGTACAATATGCTCTGTAAAAGATTGTCAGGTGCAAAAAAAAGACGTATTTACAGACTATCCTGTCGGTTGTGCTTATAGAGATTGGCAAAAACAAGTATTGAGCTTTTTGTCCGGTGAATATCGCCAAAAATTAAAAAACACACATAAAATGATAATGGATAAGAAATGTGAATTTGAATGTTCACAATGCGGAAACTGTTGTAGGCTTGCGACAAGTGAATATTCCTATGAGCAGCTTAAACAAAGAGCTTTTCGTGGGGATAAATTTTCAAAAGATTTTGTGTCGGTTTTTGTTCCTTATCAAACAGAGGAAGAAGCAAAATTGGCTAATCCTGAGTACTTTGAGCTTCTTGCGGAAGTTACTGAAGACCAAAAGGTTTATTACTATTATTGTCCGAAACTTGTTGGTAATATGTGTTCAGATTATGAAAATCGACCTGACATTTGTAAAGATTTTCCACATAATCCGCTCAAATTATTGCCTTCTACTTGTAGTTTCAATGCTTGGAAAAATGCGGTTGCGAAGCAAGCTATGTTATTGAAGGCTAAAACAGATATTATAGAATTCTACAAAGCAAAATTGGGATAAGAATGAAAATACTTTCGGGATTAAAATTAGAAGAACTGGAAAATATGATGGAAGAACTTGGCGCGACAAAATTCCGTGCTAAGCAAATCCATAATTGGATTTATTCAAAATCAGTTTCAACAATTGATGAAATGACTAATCTCTCTAAGGATTTTAGAGAAGAATTAAAAAAAGTAGCTGTTGTTACAGATACTAAAATAAAAGTGAAGCAAGTGAGTACTGACGGCACAATTAAGTACTTAGTAGAATATCCTGATGGCGAATGCGTAGAAACAGTTCTTATGAGGTTTGATAATCGTGCTAACTTGACAGCTTGTGTAAGTTCGCAAGTTGGATGTGCTGTGAATTGTTCTTTCTGTGCAACAGGAAAACGCGGATTTATAAGAAATCTATCTTATACAGAAATTATTGAACAAGTACTTACAATTCAACGTGATACCGGGCTTAAGGTTACAAATGTCGTATTTATGGGACAAGGTGAGCCATTGCTGAATTTGGATAATGTTTTGAAAGCTCTTCAAATATTTAATGACGATTTCCAAATCGGTGCAAGACGGATTACGCTTTCTACAAGTGGTATTGTGCCTAAGATAAAAGAGCTTGCTCAGAGTGAATTGCAATCGACATTGGCAATATCTCTTCACGCTCCAAATCATAAGTTGAGAGCTGAATTAATGCCGATTGAAAATAAATATCCTATTGATGAGATCAAAAAAGCATTGCTTAATTATGTTGAAAAAACAGGCAGAAGAATTACAGTTGAGTATATTTTGATTCATGGATTTAATGATACAGTAGAATGTGCAAAAGAACTTGCTTATTTATTAAAAGATTTAAAATGTAATATTAATCTTATTCCATATAATTCGGTTGACGATACAAAATATAAAAAATCATCTAATAATGACATTATGAAATTCAAATATTTGCTTGAACATTCCGGTAAAAAAGTTACTGTAAGACTTGAACGGGGAGCAGATATTGATGCTGCTTGCGGACAGTTAAGGGGTAAAGTAGAAAAGTAGAGGTACATCTTTTGAATAACATTTTCTTAAAGAATTTAGATGCTCTCAATAAAAAGAATTCAAAGCTTGCAGAAGTTCTGCAGTCTTATATACCGACGGATATTCCTCAGCTTGTTCAGAATAATGGTGCGTATAATATTCTTTATAAGGGAAAGCTTGTTCATAATGAACAAAGTCCTTTAGCAGAAGCAAATGAAATCTTTTTAAGAGCAGAAAATACCCCTGTTTCTATACATGTTGTTTATGGACTAGGGCTTGGGTATTTATTTCAATTTACAAGCCTTAATTCTAAAGGGGCTGTAGTTCTTTATGAGCCTGACTTAAATATTTTATGGTTAGCTTTTACGCTTGTAGATTTCTCCAATGACATATTAAAATCAAACGTTTTTATTTGTTCAAATCTTGAAGAAGTTTCCGAAGCTATTTATAAAAAATCTAATACTAAAAATACACCGGTTCTTCTGTCATTGCCTTCTCAAAGAGAGTATGACTTAGCAGGTTTTGAAAATCTGGTAAGAAAATTGAATGAAATTGTAGGTGCATATGCATTAGATTTAAAATACACACAACAAAAATTTTATCCATCTTTAAAGATGCTTATTACGAATTTACCAAGCTTACTAAATGAAATTCCACTGGCTCATTTCAAGGATGTCTACAAAGGAAAAACGGCTGTAGTTGTATCTGCAGGTCCGACATTAGACAGGAATATTGAAACATTAAAAAAATATCGTGATAGATTTATATTATTTACGGTCGGAACTGCTGTTAAAACCCTTATAGCAAACGGAATAAAACCTGATTTTCTTTGTATTATTGAAACGTACAATTCTTCAAGACAAGTTGAAGGGCTTGATTTAAGTGATGTTAATTTTATAACGGAACCTTATGCAAACCCGGCGTTGAGAAATTTTAAATACAAAAATATTTTTTCACATATTTCAAACAATAATCCTATAAATCAATTTTGGGCAAATGTGTGTAAAGAAAGTGTTGATGAATATATTTCAAAAGGAACAGTTTCTTATACAGCTTTAAATTGCGCAAGAATACTAGGGTGTTCAAAAATAATTCTTGTAGGTCAAGATTTGGCTTATATTGAAGGTCAATGCTACAGTAAAGATTCTGCGTACAAGGATTTGAGTTGTGAGTATAATAAAGAATCTGAAAAATGGGAAATTACAGCAAAGGATTTTGAAAGCTTTGCGAATGCTATTTCACCGTCTGCTAATCCGGAAGTGAGAGCTAAAACTGCTAAATCAAGATTAGCAAACTTAAATAAGTCGTTATACTATGTAAAAGGCATTAAAGGTGATATGATTCCGACGGAGTCTGTATATGCTACTTTTATAAGACCTTTAGAAGAATATGTGAGTTTATTTAACGACCGCAAATATATAAATACATCTCTTGTCGGAGCTCAAATAGACGGTTTTGAGAATTTACCATTAGAAGATGCGCTTTTGGATTCTGAAAAGCTGGGCGATCTGGAATTGTGTATCGATTTTGAGTTTGATAAAACTGAAATTCTGGACGATTTAAAAAACAAACTTGCAGATTTAAAAAAAGCGATTTCATACATTGATGAAGGAAAGAGAATCTCTAAAAATATAAATAATGATTTGAAAAGATATCGTTCTACGACAACAGAAGTTTTGAAAGCGTTAAAAAAACTGTCAGTGAACTATGTTTTTCTTGCGGAGGATTTTACAAAACAATCTGAAATGTTTGGTTTTATAACGACGGCAGAAAAAATAGAATTAGATTATGAAATGAAAATGATACGTGAGTTTAACGCAGAAAATGTACAAAGATTAAATGATAAAATGACGTTATTTTATGAGAATGCAGAAAAACGAATAGCAGAAATTGAAAGGCTAATGAATGAAAGTATTAATACAGCGAGTTAAAAAAGCATCAGTCACAATTGATAACGAGCTTTATTCATCAATAGAAAAGGGAATTTTAGCTTTAGTCGGAATAGAAAAAGGCGATACTTTAGAACAAGTGCAAAAAGCCGCAAAAAAGATTACGGGTCTCAGAATTTTTCCTGACGAAAACGACAAAATGAACCGTTCTTTAATTGATATTCAAGGTGAAATGCTTGTAGTATCTCAATTTACACTATGCGGTGATTGTAAAAAAGGAACTCGTCCGAGCTTTGATAAATCTGCTCATCCTGAAATTGCTAACGAACTTTATGAAAAATTTGTGGAAGAAGTGAAAAGTTACGGAATAAAGACTCAGACAGGAAAATTTGCTGCAATGATGGATGTTGCTCTTGTAAATGATGGCCCTGTGACGTTTATGATTGAATTATAAAGAGGAATATATGAACTGTTTTTTTAGAAATCAACACGAAGCCTTATATAATGCGACAAAACCTTACCAGTACGTAGGCGGAGAATTTTTATCAAGAAATAAAGATTTTGACGGTGCGAATGTTAGATTTGCGTTTGTTTTCCCTGACAAATACGAAATCGGGATTAGTAATCTTGGTGTACGTATAATTTATGATAGAGTAAATTCTCATAAACGCCCAGCCGGTAATCCTGACCAACCGGACCAATACATTTACCCCTTTATGGCGGATAGAGCTTATGCACCTGAACCTGATTTTAAACCTGAATTTTTGTATGCTGTTGAATCTAAAAGAGCGTTGAAAGACTTTGACGGAATTGGTTTTTCTTTGCAATATGAACTTTCTTATCCAACTGTTTTAAAAATGCTTGAAATGTCAGGCATTGGGGTAAATAATTTAGATAGAAGTGATGATGAGCCGATTGTTTTTGCGGGTGGACCTTGTGCTTTCAACCCATTACCATTGAGTGATTTTATCGACGTTTTCTGTATCGGTGATGGTGAAGAAATGATGGTCGAAGTCTGTGAAGTTTTAGAAAAAACAAAGGGTAAATGCAGAAAAGAAAGAATAAAAGAGCTTTGCAAAATTGAAGGATGTTGGGGTAAGAATCAAACCCCACCCCCTAACCCCCTCCCTCAAGGGGCGGGGGAAAATGCATTTCAAGTCAACAAACGCCTTTCACCATTGACAAATGAATACGCATCAACATCTTATCCAATCCC
>CAYSIO010000076.1:4382-6576 GCA_964431115.1 uncultured Vampirovibrio sp. | reverse complement strand
TTTAAATTTTAATAATCTAAATTAAAATTCTTAAATGCCAAGAATTATCAAGAATACTTTATTAAATTACGTACCCGACAATTTTGTTACAGAAAACGAAATCAATCCCGCAAGAATTTATGAATTCAATAATAAACCAATCCAAAAAGGTAGCATTCTTTACCTCTGTGAAAGAGAAATTAGAGCAAAAGATAATTTCGCCCTACAATTTGCTATACAAAAAAGTAGAGAAGTAAATTTACCTCTAAAAATCATTCACCCCAAAATCAATTATGAATACAAACCAAAACAAATATTTATTGATAATCAAATTGAGCAAGCAAAAAGACTATTCAACAAGTTAAATCTTGGTTTTGAGATAGTTAACAAAACGCCTCACGAAATAATAGAAGACATTGAACCTGCTATTTTAATCATAGATTTTAACCCAATTTTAAAAAGAGATTATTTAAAAGGCATAACTTGTAAAATTTACGAAATCGACGGACATAATATTATTCCAACAAGGTTTGTATCTAACAAACAAGAATATAGCGCAGCAACATTAAGGCCAAAAATTTATCAAAACATCTTAGACTTTTTAACAGAGTTTGATAACATTACAGAAGAAAAAAATGAAGCAGATTTTGTTTTAGAAAACTTTATTAAAAACAAATTACCGTATTATTCAGAACTTAGAAATCACCCTAATAAGAACATTACATCAAGCCTATCAAAATACTTAAATTTGGGTTTTATATCAACACAAAAAGTTGCTTTAGAAATCATTAAATCAGAAGTAAATGATATAAATAAAGAGAGTTTTTTAGAGGAGCTAATTGTCAGGAAAGAATTGGCAGATAATTTTTGTTTATATACAAAAAGTTTTAAAGATTTTTCTAGTATCCCAAATTGGGCAAAAATTTCTTTAAACAATCACAGTTACGATATCCGACCTTACTTATATTCACTCCAAGAATTAGAGTATGCAAAAACACACGATAAACTTTGGAATGCAACTCAAGTGCAGTTAATGAAAGAGGGTACTATTCATAGTTATTTAAGGATGTACTGGGCAAAAAAGATTTTAGAATGGACCGCTTCAGCGCAAGAAGCTCTTGATATTGCTATTTACTTAAACGACAAATATGCTTACGATTCACCTTCTTCTAACGGGTATGTAGGAATACTGTGGGCATTAAGTGGATTACACGATAGAGCTTTTATTGATTATCCAGTTACCGGAAAAATTCGTAGAATGACTTTTGATTCAATAAGAAAAAAATATAATTTGAACACTTACATTGAAAAGCATTTAATAATCTAACTAACGTATTTTAAAATTTGGTTAAAATACTATAATAGATTATAAGAAAGGAGCTTTTATATGGAAATTAGAATTATCGAAAACACACAAATGCAAGAATGCGACGTTCTTGTTGTTAATAAATTTGAGAACGAAAATACAACAAGCGAAATTGCTAATAAATATGCAGTAGAAGAGGACAAATTCGAAGGAAAGTTTGGAGAAACTTATGTTCTTCCTACTTATGGCCAAGAAAAACACAGAAAAATAATCGTTATAGGCTTTGGTAAAAAGGAAGAATTCAATCCAAACAAACTTCGTGAAGCAATCGCTAAAGCAGTAAAAAAAGCAATGTCAATCGAAGCTAAAACCGTCGCTTTCAAGCTTGACGGCGTTGAATTTGATTATTCAGAACAATTTACAATGGGCGCAAAAATCGCCGATTATAAATTCGATAAATATAAATCAGAAAAAAAAGACAAAGGGGTAAAAGAAATTTTTGTTGAGGCAAATGAGGCTACTGTTCGCAAAGCTGAAAAAATTGCTGATGCAATGGCTTTCACAAGAAACCTTGCTAATGAGCCTGCTCAATTTGCAACTCCTAGCGAACTAGCATCAATTGCTTGTGATTTAGGTTTGGAAACAAAAATCTACGAAAAAGAAGAATGTGAAAAAATGGGAATGGGTGCTTTCTTAGCCGTTGGTCGCGGTAGTTCTCAAGAACCTAAATTTATCCATATGAAATACACTTGCGCAAATCCTAAAAAGAAAATTGCGCTTGTCGGTAAAGGTATTACCTTCGATTCAGGCGGATTAGACATCAAACCTGCCTCATCCATGCTTACTATGAAAGACGATATGTCAGGTGCGGCTTGTGTTCTTGGCGTAATGAGCATTATTAGAGAACTT
>CAYSIO010000076.1:0-4372 GCA_964431115.1 uncultured Vampirovibrio sp. | reverse complement strand
AGTTGAAGTACACGGGATTATAGCAGCTTGTGAAAACATGCCTGGATGTAGCGCATACAAACCGGGTGATATTTTAACAGCTAAAAACGGTAAGACAATTGAAGTTGATAACACCGACGCAGAAGGCAGATTAACTCTTGCAGATGCTCTTTGCTACGCTTGCGAACTTGGTGTTGATGAAGTAATCGATATCGCAACCCTAACAGGCGCTTGTATGGTAGCTCTTGGCTCTCAAGCTGCAGGTATTATGGGTAATAATAAAGATATGGTAAAAGCTCTTATTGAAACCGCTGAAAGAAACGGCGAAAGATATTGGGAGCTTCCTCTATGGGAAGAATACGCAGATAGCTTGAAATCTGATGTTGCAGATATGAAAAATACCGGCTCTCGTTGGGGCGGCGCTCAAACTGCGGGTGTGTTCTTACAAAAATTCGTGAAAGATGTTAAATGGACTCACATCGATATTGCAGGTGTAGCATTCCTTGAAAGCGTACACAAAGAACTTTGCAAAGGAGCTTCCGGTGCAGGGGTAAGAACATTATTGAATTATCTTTTAGAACAATAAATAACAAAAAAATAAAAAATAAGGTTGGTATTTGATATCAACCTTATTTTTGTATAATAAAATTTTATCATACCCTATTGCATTTAATTTTTATAGTGCTAGAATCAATTATGGACATTAAGTGTAAAACAAACCCTTATTATTTTATATCCCCGTCCCCAAAAGAGACGCCATCCTTTTCTGGAGCTCAGAGTGCGTCGAGGGTTATGGTGCGAGCAAGTGAGTGTGTAAATGCGAATAAACTTGTGGGTTTGTGTGAAGATAAATTTGTGAGAAGACCGGTTGCGAATAAAAATGCGACCGGTCTTCTTGGTTTTATGGTTGAGTGCAAAAATGCAGTTGCAGATTATGCTAAAAAATATAAAAAAAATATTACACATACTTATGATCATAAAATTATTTTTGCATTGATTGAAAAAGAATTATTCGGAAAAAATTCTATTGATAGTATTACGCACGATTTAGATAAATTAATATTATATACATTAGGTTTCCCTAAATCATTTGTATCAAAATTCCATAGACAAATATCTGTTCACCATACTGAAAGCGGAAAAGAAAACAACTTAAGAAGTATGTTATGCGATAATATAGCTTCTTCTCCCGAGTTTAAGCCGGAAAAGAAAAAATCTTTAAGAGATTATTATAATTCTTGTGAAGCTTTACAAAAAGTTGAAGGGTTTAAAGAGCTTCTTGAAAAATATAATTATGGTGAGAATATTGATTTTGATAAGATAAAAATGATAAAAGAAGCTAGAGAAAACTATATCCCAAGAAAGGCTCTGAGTCTTGCAAGAGCGTTATCTTGTTTTATTTTCTAACTGAATTATAGTAAAATAAGAATATGGCAGATTTATTAGGCAAAATTCACTCAATAGAAACTTGTGGTACAGTTGACGGTCCGGGTATTCGTTTTGTTGTATTTACACAAGGATGCCCTTTGCGATGTCAATATTGTCATAATCCGGATAGTTGGGATTTTAATACAGACAACCTAATGACTGTAGAAGAGATTCTTAATAAGTACGAAGGAGTAAGAGAGTTTTGCAAGGGTGGTATTACGGTTACCGGTGGAGAACCTCTTGTGCAGATTGATTTTGTAACAGAATTATTTAAACAAGCACAAGAAAAAGATATCCATACGGCATTGGATACATCCGGATTGTTATTTAATCGCTCAAATACGTCTAAAATAGATGAATTATTAAAATACACTTCCCTTGTTTTACTTGATATTAAACATATAGATAATACTGAACACAAAAAATTAACAGGTCACTCTAATGAATCAATCTTAGACTTTGCTCTATATTTGTCAGAGAAAAATATTCCGGTTTGGATTCGTCACGTTGTAGTTCCGGGAATTACATATAACGAAGTGTATTTAAGTCGTCTGGGCAAGTTCTTAGCTGATTTAAAGAATATTAAAGCTCTGGATGTTTTACCTTATCACGATATGGCTATACCGAAATACAAGAACTTAGGACTAGATTACCCATTAAAAAATACTAAACCATTAACAAAAGAAGAAGCTATTAATGCAAGAAATATAATTATTAAGTCCATAAAAGAAGCCAGAAATAGCCGTTAGAGATTAAAAGAAGATAATATAAAATCCATATAGACCATATGGTCAATATGGATTTTTAAATTTCAACCCATTGGTCGATGTCCGTCTACATTATATGTACTACACTACTATTGTAGACTTGGGGTGGATTATATCTAAAATAGATTGATTCACGAATTTAATGGTAAGAAACAGAATAGACTAGAGGAGAGCGAAAGGTGCAGCTTTCGAGCTTAGACATAGCATTACAACGTATAACTACGATTGAAAACAGAATTCAATCGTTAGATTCGTTTGCTCAAAAGCCGGATGCTGATTTTCAAAAAATCCTTGATAAAACTGTTCAAAACAAAAGCAATCCAAGTTCTGTTTCAAGAAGCGAAATTGATAATTTAATTTCTAAATATGCCGATAAAAATGGTTTAGACGAAGATTTTGTAAAAGCAGTTATCAACCAAGAGTCAGGGTTCAACCCAAAGGCGACTTCTCATTGCGGAGCAATGGGCTTAATGCAATTAATGCCGGCCACTGCACAAGGTTTAGGTGTTACAGACGCATATGATGCTGAACAAAATATTCAAGGTGGGACTAAATACCTTAAAGGTCTAATGGATAGATTTGGGAATGACAAATCATTAGCTCTTGCAGCTTATAATGCGGGACCTAATGCTGTTAAAAAATACGGCGGAATTCCTCCGTATGCAGAAACCCAAAACTATGTAAAAAAGGTTTTAAGTAAGTATGACACATATAAAGGAGCGAACGGATGATTGTAAGAGGTTTAGAATCTGCGGCAAAAGGTATGGTCGCTCTTATGGATATGAATGATAGAATAGCAAACAACTTGGCTAACGTGAATACTGTTGGTTTTAAAAAGGGTGAGTTGCGTTTTAAGGATGTAATGCAATCTGCTGTATACTCTCAAGAAGGTTCAATTTTGAGAAATGATACAAGCAGATATTTAGGAACCGTAAGTATGGGCTCAGAAGCCTATCAATATGTTCATGATTTTTCACAAGGACCTATGGAAAAAACAGGAAACAAATTTGACTTAGCGATTGAAGGTGACGGTTTCTTTAAAATAAGAGATCTTGACGGTAAAGAATCTTATACAAGAAACGGTTCATTTATTGTTAATAGCGATGAATATTTGGTAACAAAACAAGGCGAGTATGTATTAGACGTTAATAACAGACGGATTAGAATGATTCCTGATGATTGGGATCCTACAATAATGAGAGACCGAATGGAAATCGTTATCGGTGAAAGCGGTACGATCGAGATGAACTCTTATACACAAAAAATTCCTATGCAAACAATTGGTATCTTTGATTTTTCGGATAAAGATGACTTATTTGAGCTAGGTGATACAAAATTTGTTCCAATGGATAAAGAAAATAATCCGGAACTTCGAGCAGAAAAGTTCACAGTTCAGCAAGGAATGTTAGAACTTTCAAACTCAAGCGTAATCAAGGAAATGATCAATACAATTCAGACTTCCAGAAATTACGAGTCACTTACAAAAGTCGTGACAACAAACAACGAACTACTAAGAACAGCAGTGTCTGTAGGTAGGATAGGACAGTAAGGAACGACGTTAAGTCGTTAGGGCGTTAAGGCATTAAGTTCATTAAAAAGGCAAATGTAAAACGCCAAATATACTAAAAATAATTAAAACGAACTTAAAGTCCTAAAGTCTTAAAGACCTAAAGACTTAAAAAGGAGAGGAAAATAAATTATGTTAAGAGCACTAACAACAGCAGCAACAGGTATGATTGCACAGCAAAACTACCTTGATGTTATTGCAAACAACGTAGCGAACGTTAACACAACTGCGTTCAAGAAATCAAGAATCGAGTTTCAAGATTTGCTTTCTCAAGCAACAAGAACACCCGGAGCGTTGATGAATCAAGGTACTTATCAGCCGGTTGGTATTGAGATAGGTCTCGGGGTTAAGACCGCAGCAACCACTCGTGTATTTACACAAGGTGTTGCTATTTCAACAGGCCGTCAGCTTGATATTGAAATCGAAGGTGAAGGTTTCTTACAAGTTATGAAGGAAGACGGTTCTCTTGCTTATACCAGAGATGGTTGCCTTCAAGTTGACTCACTTGGTCAGCTTTGTACAAACGACGGCTTATTGATTCAGCCTTCTGTATCAATTCCTCGTGACGCTACAGAAGTAACTATTACTCAAGATGGTAATATTTCTGTAACATTACCGGGACAAACTCAAC
>CAYSIO010000075.1:0-6696 GCA_964431115.1 uncultured Vampirovibrio sp. | reverse complement strand
ATTACTACAGTTGGATAAAAATCATAGAATTCACACAAAAATACAACATTGCTAAAACAATTTTTGTACCAAAGTGCGACAAAAGCACTGTTTCACAAATAATTTATCTTTCAAATTTTGAAAAAACTGACATTTATCTTGGCAAATGTACTCCGATAATATTAAATCCGACTTTGATGAATACACTTCAAGAATCCTTTAAAATAAAGGATATCACTAATGCCAGAAAGGATTTAGAAGAAATTCTTGAAGACAAATAGCAAAATTTGATGTATATTAGAATAGTCTGAGAGAGGTTTTTATGGAAAAATGTTCTGAAATATATATACTGGACTCACATCAAGATTCAAGAGAAATCCTAAAATCTTATCTGGAAGAGTTTGATTTAGGCTACGAAATAAAAATATTTAATGATTATGAATACGGAATTCAAGAAATAAAAAAGCTTGAGAACAGCCCTATCGTTTTTATTGATATCTCTGATTCTAAAACCTTAAGCAACAATCTTGAAGAAATAAAATTGTTAACTTCAAAAATAATAATCACATCAACAGATTATTCGACAAATACAATAATTAAAGCAATGCGCTTAGGCGCAAAAGAATTCCTGCCAAAACCTATAATTAAGAACGATTTAAGAAGAATTCTCACAATACTTCTTGAAGAGAATATTAACAATGACATTGCTTCAAAGATTATTACTATTTATTCCAATAAAGGCGGTATCGGTAAAACAACAATAGCAACCAACCTTGCAATTGAATTGGCAAGGACAACAAATGACAAAGTTGCACTTATTGATTTGAACTTGCAACTTGGCGATATCTCAACTTTTCTAAATATAAATCCTACTTTTGATGTCGCTTATTTTATAAATAATCTCATCGATAAAAATGAAGATTCATTATTGGAAGCTTTTGAAAAGTACAAAGAAACAAACCTTTATGTATTGTCTGATCCAACTTATATTGAACAATCTGCGAATATAAAACCACAACAAATAGAAAACTTCTTCAAAATCCTCAGAAAAAAATTCCCTTATATTATTGTTGATATGTCTTCAAACATTGATACAAACTCACTAAAAATATTAGACCTTGCTGATTGGATTCTATTTACAAGCATAGTTAATATTCCTGCAATAAGAAATGCTCAAAGATGTCTAAATTTATTTAATTCCAGACATTATCCAAAAGATAAAGTCAAAATTCTTATAAATCGCTATATGGAAAACGATGAAATCAAAATTGAAGATATTGAAAACACTTTGGGACAAAAAATTTATTGGAAAATACCTAATAATTATTTTTCAATAATGGAATCCATAAATAAAGGTATTTCCGTAAGCGAAGTAAACTCAAGCTCGAACATTGCAAACAGTTTTAGAGATTTAGCTACTAAAATTTCTGACGAGGCAGCAGAGTTAGCACTCTTAAAATATAGAGGTATTTAAAATGCAGAAAGTATTTAATCTTACAAATAAATATATAGTTTTAGCAACACCATTAATTTTGTATTCACTATTTTCCGGTATCTATTTAGCAGCATCAATGGGTAACGGGAAAATAATGAATCTGTTATTTGCAATAATATTATTCACACTAATGACGGGAGCTTTTATTGCCGGTTGGTTTAATATGATTAAAATAGCAATTTCAGAAGAAAGTGACAAAGAGCCAAACGCGATTATTAAAGATTTTCCTTCAGGTGTTGGTGAATACTTTCTACCTGCACTCGGTTCTATATTTAATATGTTGTTAATATCAATTTTATTACTGGTACTCTCATTCTTTGTCGGTACACACTATATAGGAGATCCGGGAGTCTCTGCAGAAGCTTTATCTAAAGCAATGCAAAATACAACTGAACTAAAAGCTTTTATGACAAATTTAAATACAGAACAGTTAATCAAATTAAACAACTGGAATATGTTGATTTTAGGGACACTAACCTTAACATATTATCTTTTCTTCTTATATTTACCTGCGCTGTTTTATAAAAACAAAAATCCTTTTATAGCTTATTTTATCTCACTAAAAGATTTATTCAGCAAATATATATTTAAAACAACCGGAATTTTTTTATTAGTTTTTGTAATTAATATTTTTATTTCAGTATTGTCTTCATTATTTGGCGGCAATGTCGTTATACACTTTTTAATAACACTGCTAAATTTCTACTTTATAACAGCAGTTGGAGTCGGAGTATTTTATTACTACCATACAAACTTTATAAAACCTGCAATCGGACAAAATGTTGATGTGAAAATTTAGAAAATTCTGTTATGAAAGCTTTCTAATCATCTCATGAGCTTCTTCATTATCAGGGAAGATTTCAACAACTTTATCTAAATATTTTAACGCAGAGTCATTATCTTGCATTGCCTCGTAACATTTAGCAATTCCCATCATAACAGATATATTCTGCGGACGTTTTGAGTCAATATTTTTAAAGATATTCAATGCTTGCTCGTATTGTTCTAATTTGAAATACGTTAAAGCCAGTGTGTTTTGAGTCTCAATATCAGGATTTTGTTCCACAGCACGAACAAGATATCTTTTAGCTTCCTCATATTCAGCTCTTGCATAAAGAATCCTGCCGACACAGAACTGAACATATTCATGGTTTGGTTCAAGCTTAACTGCTTTCATAATATACTCATACGCGTCATCAAGCTGATTAAGAATCAATTTATTTAGTCCCATAAATGTTAATGCCAGAACGTTATTTGGCTCTACATCTAAAGCTTCGCCGTAGAATCTTTCAGCTTCAGAATTCTTTGATATCGAATATAAATAATTTCCATATTCAAACAATACTTCAAAATCATTTGGAGCCAGTTGAAGCGCCGTTTTAAATTCATCTTCCGCATAGTCAAAAAGCCTTTTATTTAAGTAAATAATGCCTAAATCTTTATGAGCCTTTGCCATCTCAGGATTCATCTTAATAACTTTTTTCAGCATTTTTTCTGCAGTATCAGTATCACAAAGACTGGAAGACAATATCGCATACTGATGTAAAACATCTGCAGTAACTTGATTTTTCAAAAGAATGTTATCATAAACTTCTTTCGCTTTAACTAATTGATTAGTTTTAATATATAAACCGGCTAATTTCTGAGCAGGCAATGTGAACTTAGGGTTAACATATATCATACCTTCAAGCATTTTAATTGCAGTTGTATAATCTCCAAGAGCTTCGTAGCATGTTACAACATTATATTTATAATTATCTTTGCTAGGACATAACAATGACAACTGTTTATAATGTTTTAGAGCGTTCTCATAATCACCTAACTTAACTTCTGACATTGCTAACGCAGTTATAAAGCTTTCATCCTCATCCAACTCGACAGCTTTTCTAAGATACTCAATAGCTTTTTTATGATTCTGCTGAATTTGATAAGCAGAACCAATATTAAAATATGCCATCGGAGCTTTTGGATTTATTTCAAGAGCTTTTTCATAAGTAGCAATCGCTAAAGCCGTATTACCGCTCGCCATATAACAAGTACCAAGACTGTTTAACGTTCCTAAATTGTTTGACTCTTTCTCCAATGCGCTTCTTAGAGGTTCAATAGCTTTTGAAAACTCTTTATTCTTCATATAAGCAGTGCCGATAATAAAATCAAAGATATAGTCTTCTGTATCTATTACTCGAGCTTTCTCTGCATAACTAATGGCACTATCGACTTCATTAAGTTTCATTAAAACAACACACAAGCTTTTATAAGCTTCCATATATTCATTGCGTAAATTAATCACTGATATATAAGCATTTTTTGCAGAAATTAAATCACCTAATCTTTCATAGCATTTAGCCAAATAAAACCAAGAAGTTGCATCTTCGGATTCAAATTTTACAACAGACTCAAAATATTTTTTTGCATCTGACCAGAGCTCCAAATTTACATATGTAAGCCCTGCTAATTTCAACAGCTCTTTATCATCAGGAGTCTCTTTTATGAGCTCTTCAACAAGAATCCTTGCTTCCTGAAATTTTTTACTTCCGACTAATTCATTAATTTCGTTTATATCAGCCATCTTAAATCCTCAACTAAGCTCCAAAATAGTTTTTTAAACCTGATGTCATATTTTTGTTTTTACAAAGTTTTTTCAATTTAGAAATCGCTCTATTTTCAATTTGACGGATTCTTTCTCTTGATACACCGTAGATATTACCGATTTCATCTAAAGTTTTCTTTTGTCCGTCATTATTCAGACCAAATCTGAGAATCAAAACATCTCTTTCTTTTTGACTCAATTGCTCAAGCATTCCTTTAATATCATCCAACAAACTCTCTTGAGAAACCAAAGATTCAGGAGCCAGAGTTGATTCATCCACAATATAATCAATAATTTTATTAGCGTCGTCTTTCTGACCTGTCGGAGTATCAATACTTATAGTTGATTGGGTAGATTTTATTATTGAAGTTAATTTTGAAACAGGTATTCCTAATTTATCAGCAATCTCTTGCTTAACAGGAATTCTGCCTAACTCCGTTGTTAAATCCATTGTAGCTTTCTTGATTTTGTTAATTGATTCAATCAAGTGGATAGGTAATCTGATAATACGAGCCTTATCTGCAATTGCTCTGGTAATGGATTGTTGAATCCACCAAGTTGCATAAGTTGAAAACTTATAACCTTTGGTATAATCAAATTTTTCCGTAGCTTTTATAAGCCCCATATTTCCTTCTTGAATTAAATCTAAGAAAGATAAACCTCTACCAATATATTTTTTAGCGATACTTACAACAAGTCTTAAATTTGCATTTATTAAAACTTTTCTTGCAAACTGACTTTGTGTTTCATATATTTTTTTAGCAACTTCTAACTCTTCTTCAGCTGAAAGTAAAGGAATTTTACCGATTTGTTGTAAATAAATCCTTACCGAATCATCCGAATTAACAGAATTTAGACTCTCTTGAGTCTTAGGCTCTTCTATAGAAATATTGTCTTCGTCATCCAGTTCTTCAATAGGCTCAATATTATGAAAATCAACGCCTTCATCAGAAATATCATCAATCATAATATTTAGTTTTTCTTTCTGTTTTACCATTTCTAGCCTCTTTTCTTAGAATTTTTTGTAATCTTTTGTCTGGTTGCTTCAAACAATATTATAGCAGTTGCATTAGAAACATTTAAAGAATTAAAATTTGTTAACATTGGAATTTTGACCTGAAAATCTGATAATTTTAATAAAGACTTGGAAATCCCCGCATGCTCAGCACCCATTATCAATACAAAATTCATATCCGTATAATCAATGTCATAATAATTATCTTTTGAATGATGATCAGCTGCAATTACCCAGTAGTTTTTTTCTTTTAGCCTTTGTACGGCATTGACAATGCTATTTACTTTTATTATTGAGATATGATTTACAGCTCCGGCACTTGTTTTTTCAACCGTAGAATTTATTAAAACTCCTCTTCTGGAAGGAAGTATTATTCCTTTTACACCAGCACAGACAGCTGAACGTATTATAGCTCCTAAGTTGTGAGAATCTTCAACTCCGTCTAGGATTATTATTGAAGTTAATTCTTTAGAATTCTTTTCTATAAAGTCGTCCAAGTCTTCGTATTTTATAGGTGCAATTTGTGCAATTATACCTTGATGTCGAGCTTCTGGAGCAAGTTGATTCAATTTTTCTTTATTAACAAATTGAAAAATTACTCCATTTTTTTTAGCTAAAACTTTTATTTTTTCTATTTTTTCGTCAGCCCTTGATGTGTTTGATATCAAAATTCTATTGAACTCTCGTGTCCCTGTTTCGAGAGCCTCTATAATTGCGTTTTTGCCGTAGATTAAATTTTCATCCATTATTTTGACACCTTTAGCATTCTTTCAATACATGAGGAGCTTAATTTCCTAATGTTTTCATCTATAGTTATTTCATTAACTTCATTTTCTAATGAATACAAAATTTCATCTAAAGTTGTTAATTTCATGCTTTCACATAACATTTTTTCTGATATTAGATGGAAAATCTTATTCGGATAATCTCTTTTTAGCCTATCAGCAACGCCTTTTTCTGTTACGATTACAAATTCATTATCTTGGCTATTTTTAACACAATCAAAAATTCCACTAGTGCTACCAATATAATCACCGAGCTTGCTGACGGTAGGCATGCATTCTGGGTGTATTAAAATTTTTGCATTAGGATGTTTTTTGCGAGCATCTAAAATATTTTGTTCAGTTACGTTATCGTGAACAGGACAACATCCGTTATATGTAATCACTTCTACGCCATCTAGTTGGCTCTCTATGTATTTCCCTAAGTTTTTATCAGGTACAAATAATACTTTTGGAGAATTCAAACTTTTAACTATTTCGACAGCATTGGAACTTGTACAGCAAATATCACATTCAGATTTTACTTCTGCTGTTGAGTTTATGTAGCAAACTGTTGGAATATCTGGATATTGATTCTTAAACTCGATTGTTTGCTTTAGATTAATCATATCTGCCATAAGACATCCAGCATCAATATTAGGTAATAGAACTTTTTTCTCAGGTGAGATTATTTTTGCAGTTTGAGCCATAAAATAAACTCCTGCAAAGACAATAATATCAGCTTCTGTATCTTTTGCTCTTTGACTTAAGTATAAAGAATCGCCAACAAAATCCGCAACTTCGTCTATTTCAATGTTTTGGTAGCTATGAGCTAGGATTATAGCGTTTTTTTCTT
>CAYSIO010000074.1:5783-6721 GCA_964431115.1 uncultured Vampirovibrio sp. | reverse complement strand
CATTTAGAAAAAACCGTTCCCTCACCCCACCCCTCTCCCTTAGGAGAGGGAGATTAGTGCGAGCAGTGAATTTAAAGGACTTATCTACTTATATACTTGTCGGTTCGCTATTTTAGCTATAGTTTACCGGTTGAAATATTAAAAAATAATAAACTTTACCAAATAAACCGATTTGAAGGCTTATAATTTTTGTATATAATAATTTATAAAGGGAGGAAATCATGGAAAATCCATTTAAAAAAGCCGTAGAAAATAATGAAGAGCTAAATGTTAACATCGATAATAATGAAGAAACTTCTGTAGAAAATGTTCAGGAAGAAAAAGCTGAAACCGCCGAAGAAGTAGTTGAAGAACTTATTCAAGAAGAAAAAAATGAATGGCAAGAAAAATATGAAACATTGAATAATCAATATTTAAGGCTTGCTGCTGATTTTGATAATTTTAGAAAACGCCAAGAAGCAGAAAAAGAAAGCTTACTTAAATATGGTGCAGAAAATACCGTTAAAAAACTTATTGAAGTTATCGATAATTTTGATAGAGGACTTAAAGCTATTGAAACAGTTGAAGACTGCGAAAAGGTAAAAGAATGCTACCGGTTAGCATATAAGAATTTTAATGATGTATTGGGTAAAATGGGTTTAGAAGTTATTCCTGCAGTAGGTGAAGAGTTTGATCCAAACTTACATGAGGCGGTTATGCAGACTCCAACAGACGAAAAACCGGAAAATACAATTATTGCAGAACTTCAAAAAGGTTACAAACTTGGAGACAAAGTGCTTAGGGCAAGTCTGGTTAACGTAGCAGCAGCACCTTAAGCGTATTTACACAATAAAAGAAAGAATAGCAATGGCAGATTATTATGAAATATTAGGCGTAGACAAGAACGCTACCAAAGACGAAATAAAAAGCGCATTCAGAAAGATGGCTCGTCAATGGCA
>CAYSIO010000074.1:0-5773 GCA_964431115.1 uncultured Vampirovibrio sp. | reverse complement strand
TCAATGGCATCCGGATATTAACAAAGCTCCGGAAGCAGAAGCTAAGTTTAAAGAATTAGGCAAAGCCTATGAAACCTTAATGGATGACGAAAAACGCTCTACATACGATAGGTTTGGTGAAGACGGTTTGAATAACGCAGGCTTCAATACTCAAGGACCTTTTGCAAACGGTTTTGGGGATTTAGAAGAAGTATTTAATTCATTCTTTGGAGGTGGTTTCGGCGGTTTTGGCGGTTTCGGCGGAAGCCGAAGACAAGACCCAAATGCTCCGCAACGTGGAGATGATTTAAGATTGGATATTGAGTTAGAGTTTGAAGATGCCGTTTTTGGACTCAGCAAAGAAATAAAAATTGACCATTTGGAAACCTGTCCTACATGTAAAGGAACAGGTGCAAGAGAAGGCGCAAAACCTCAGACTTGTCAGACTTGCGGAGGCAGAGGCAGTATTCAACAGACAACAAGAACTGTTTTGGGTCAATTTACCCAAATAGTTACTTGTCCTCATTGTCATGGAAAAGGAACCGTAATTTCGGACCCTTGTCCTGATTGTCGTGGTGAAGGCAGAAAAAATGTTGAGAAAAAGCTAGATGTAAAAATTCCTGCCGGAGTTGACAACGGTTCTAAAATGAGACTTTCTCACGAAGGTGATGCCGGTAAAAATGGTGGCGTTGCAGGCGATTTATATATTGTAATTCATGTTAAGCCTTCTCATTATTATAAAAGAGACGGGGTAAATGTATTTACAAAACTGGATATTAATCCTGCACAAGCTGTATTAGGGGATACTGTGGAGATTAAAACCCTTGATGGAAATAAAGAAATTAATATTCCTGCAGGAATTCAGCACGGTGATGTTGTTAAAATAAAAAATGCAGGTATTCCAAATATTTCAAAACCTTCGATAAGAGGAGAACATATTGTAGTTGTCGGTATAAAAACTCCGACTCATATATCAAATGAAGAAAAGGTTTTGTATCAAAAGCTGTACAATATAAGTGCCAATAAAGAAGGAAAACCTTCGATGAAAGAAAAAATAAAAGGTGTTTTTAAATAATAAATATTGTGCTAAAATTATGCATAGGGATAACTTTAAGGGAGAGAAAAAGTGCGTAAAGTTTTATTATTACTCGGAATTTTATTAATTTCTTGCACAAGCAGTTTTGCGGCAAAAATTCCTGATGATGTAAAAGAGTATATTAATAAAACTGTTCCGGGAACGGATATTCGCTTTGACGGTGTTATTATATTACCGGATAATACAGTCTATTTACCGCTTTATCCTTCATTGTTTTCTGATATAAAAAAGCTTGAAGTAAAAAAATCTTATCCTGAAGGAAAAGAGCTTAACCAAAAGCCGGATGCTATTATTTTTAACAATGATTTTGTTTTGATGAAAGTATTAACTGACGGTCAAGGTCATAAAACCGTACTGCATATACCTAATCCCCCGTTGCAAATTAGAACAGGTCTGCTTCCTCAAGATATGTTGGTTCCGAGCGGGCTTATTCTGCCTGAGAATATAAAAGGGGTTATAGGAAATTTAAAAATAGATACCAAAAATGAGGATATTATAAAACAAACTTCAAAAGAAAGCTTTGAAGAGTTTTTGTCTGAATCAGATGTTATTGAAAATCCGGATTTGATTCCGCAACTAAAGAATAAGACAGTGTTTGTTACTACAAACTATTCTAAAAATATTCAAGTTCTTGAGCCGGCAGAAGGAGCGCCAAAGTATTCATTAGCACAGAAATCAATTCCTATTGACGTAAAAGCTGTAAAAGACGGAAAATTTCTGCTTGTTACATCTTATGAAAGACCTTTTGTGGACATAATTTCTGTTGCGGATTCAAGATTTATTAAACAAATAAATTTAGGCTCTTTTGCGGATGAAATTTTAGTTGACGAAGTTAACAACAGAGCTTATATTACATCTCCAACAGTTTCAACAATTTTTGTTGTTGATTTGAATACAATGAGTCTTATTCAAAAGATTCGCGTGAACGGACACTGTGAAAAACTTATTTTGGCTGAAGGCAAAATGTTTTATGTGGACAAATTAAAAAATGACATTTGGGCAATTGAACTCCAAAATGACTACACGCTAAAAAACATAGGTAAGTTTCCAAATGTTTCATCAATAGCTTTTATAAAAAATCAATTATATTTAGCCAGCAGAACAAAAAGCCGAATAGCGGTGGTTGACGATTCTACGCTTGGTTTGATTGCAGAATTTACAACTGTAAGCAAACCTATTGCAATGCAGGCTTATGGAGACAGTTTGTATGTTTTAGGTGCACAAAATAATCAAATACAAAAAATAAATGCAGATAGCGGGAAAGTAGTTGAGACTATAGATTTAAAAACAGAAGGTTTTTCTACAGGTTTTAGTCGTATAGGAAAAACTGACTTGGCAATAGTTACTGATATTAAGCAAAATAAATATACTGTTATAGATTTAGCTAAGGGTAAAGTTTTAAGAACATATGCAATGACTGTTCCTATTAAAGAAGTAATTATTGCAAATAAAGTCAAACTTTTTGACTAAGATAAATATACTAATCATAAATTACTAAGTAGGATGTAAAGGGATATAATGGACATTATTTTTGATAAAGAAACAGCTGAAGTTTTGGCAGAGTTAGAAAAAACACAAAAAGATTTTTGGAATATTCCGAGAAAAACGGCTGTTTTAATAAATACTTTTATCAAGATGATGGGTATAAAAAATGCGCTTGAAATAGGTACGTCTAATGGTTATTCAGGTATTTGGATTGCAAAAGCGTTAAAACATACCGGTGGTAAATTAACTACAATTGAATATTATGACAAACGACAAAGTGTTGCTATTGAAAACTTCAAAAAATGCGGAGTAAATGATATCGTAAGACCGCTGCAAGGGAGTGCTTGTGAAGTTTTGGAATCTTTAGATTCGGATGAAAAGTTTGACTTTGTGTTTATTGATGCAAACAAAAGAGAATACGTTAAATATTTTGAGCTTGTAAAACCACATTTAACAGAAAAAGCGCTTATTGTTGCTGATAATATAACTTCGCACGCAGAAAAGGTTCAGACATTCATTGATGCAGTGGATATTGATGACGAATTCCAATATGAAATAGTTGAAGTTCCTGGTGGAATTCTTGTTGCGTATAGAGGATAAAGTGTTGTTAATAATCTTCTCTACCGCGAGATTTTAAATATTCCCTAATTTCATTAAGTGAGAATTGGATAATTCTTGTAATACGAGAAGGGCTTAGACCAACCATTGTAGCGATGTCTTTAGCTTGCATGTTTCTATAAAAACGATATTCGACAACGGTACGTTCTTTTTGAGGTAATGATGCAATCGCAGCTTTTACAAGCCTGCTCATTTCGACGATTTCAGCCTTTTCATCAGGCATTGCAGATGGATCTTTTATAAAATCAAACGGAGAAGCATTGTCTGTTGCAGCAGCTGCTAACCCGTCAATAGATAAGATTGTTTCATAAACAGCTTCACGAACCTTTGCGGGAGATATAGAGAATCCCATATCTTCACTATTATCGATATCTGAGGATATAGAGTCTGAAGCTGTAGCTTCCTCGCCCTCTTCTTGTTTATGCTTTAGAGTATACCATTTATAACGATGGCGTAATTCGTTTCTTATAGCCCAACGAACAGCTGTTCCAATGTAAGCTTCGTTATATCTCTCTAATTGTACTTCTGTTTTGTCTTTTATAAGAGTTTGAATAGCAATGACACCGATGCTTACCAACTCTTCATATTCTATCATGTGGTTTGGTATTCTTCGATGCTCTACTCGCGCTATTTTTTGTACGATTCCTACGTACTGCTTGATTAAAGTCTTACTATCCATCTTCTCTTATCTAAACTAACCTTATTTAATATTACATTGATTTCAAGAAAAATTCAAGATTATTAACTAGACCATATGGTGGATTATCTTTGTTGATTAGTATTTTGTTTTGCTTTAAGTCCATACACAAATAAAAGAATTTCAGCAACTGCTTTGTATAATTCAGGCGGAATTTGTTGGTTTAAATCAACCATTCTGAATAAAGCACGTGCAACCGGTGCGTTATCAATAACCGGGACATTATGTTTAATTGCGATATCAATAATTTGTTTTGCTATAAGTTCGGTACCTTTACAAGTTAAAGTCGGTGATTGCATTGTTTCGGCGTCGTATTTCATAGCGCAAGCAACGTGGGTTGGGTTTCTGACCACAAAATCTGCTTCCGGAACTGAATCCATCGCTCCTCTTTGAAGCATTTGCATCCGTCTTTGGCGAAGCGCTGCCTTAACGTGTGGATCACCTTCCGAGTTTTTGTATTCGTCTTTGATTTCCTTGAAAGACATTTTTTGGTCTTTTAGGAATTTCCATTTCGTAACACCATAGTCGGCCGCTGCAATCACGAGGAATGCAATACAAGCTTTGTAAATAAATTCAACAATTAATTTCCCGAACTCTATCATTACTGCAAAATTATTATCAATGGCTGCGAGCCCAAGAATATCTTCAAGGTGGTCGCTATATACTGACCAACCTACAAGACCTAATACTACAACTTTTAAAATATTTTTTCCAAGTTCAAATAATGTCTTTACTTGAAATAGGTTTTTAAAATATTTAGTGGGATTTAATTTGTCCAGTTTTGGAACCAAAGGTGCAGTGGCAACAAGCGGACCTACTTGAAAAAAGTCACCTAAGATTGCAATAAATGCTGCTACAAAAAGAATAGAGCCAATAATTAGAACAGTCGGTATCAAAGTAACAGTTAAAATATATGTTATACCAATTTCTTCCAATGTATGATTTGGTATTTGTTCATATAAAGTTCTAAATAAACCTACAATAGCTTGCCAAATTACCGGTGCAAGCATGTTTATAAAGGTAAACATAACAAGTAGTGACAATGCTGTTGACACGTCCTTTGATTTTACTACCTGCCCCTCTTTTCTTGCTCTCTCAAGCTTCTGGGGGGTGGCATCAAACTGTTTATCTTCATCACCCATGAGCTATACCTAGTTGGAGTTCCGTTAATATTCTATCATAAAATTGCTTTTTATTGTAAAATATCTCTGGAGGGAATTTATGATTAATTGGTTCTTAAATCTTAATTTATTATATCAAGTTTTAGTTTCGTTTATTGCGGGAATGTTTCTTGGTATTTTATTAATGAATATATTTGTGTTTGTCAAAGATAAAAAAATAAGTATTTACAAACGGCAGCTTGAAAAAGAATCCGTCTCGTCGGATGAAAACGCTGCAAAAGTAAAAGTTCTTGAACAAAAAATTGAAGTACTGGAGAAAGCTTTAGAAAATGCATTAGGAAATAAATAATTCAACCGTTTTGTTGATTGAACTAATGTTAAAAATATTATAAAATACTCTTAATAAAAGGAGAGATTTATGTCAGATATGAAAAAAGTTTTAAGTTATGTGCCAACAGTTATAGAATCATCTTCTCGCGGTGAAAAATCTTTTGATATTTTTTCAAGATTATTAAGAGAAAGAATCATCTTTTTAGGAACAGAAATTGATGACGATGTAGCAAACTCTGTTGTTGCTCAGCTTTTACTATTGGATAGCGAAAATCCGGAAAAAGATATTATGTTATACATTAATTCACCTGGTGGTGTGATTACTGCCGGCATGGCAATTTATGACACTATGAATCTTATTAAAGCAGATGTTCAAACCATTTGTTTGGGTGAAGCTGCTTCAATGGGAGCATTCTTATTATCAGCAGGTGCAAAAGGTAAAAGAAT
>CAYSIO010000073.1:0-6834 GCA_964431115.1 uncultured Vampirovibrio sp. | reverse complement strand
TATCACATAACTCATTAAAGCTTTTGTGTTATACCCGATACCATAGCAAACATCCAGTACATTGATACTTGGTGTTGTATTAATTAATTTGCTGACGTTAGAAGGTAGTATAAATTTCTCCCATGCTTCAGTTACTGCGCCAAATTTAGAGTGATAAACATCATCATCAGCGTATGAATAGAGCCCTATAGAGCCGTCTTGTGTATAATAAAACTCAAAATCCCTCATAAACCACATTATAGCAAGGTTTCAAGGTTAATGCAAGAATAAAAATATTTTGACTTTATATCCAATTAAAGTATATAATATAGTAAAAGAGGGTGTTTTATGAAAAAGATAATATCTTTGTTAGTGGTATTAATAGTGGGTTTTGGACAAGTTTACTCTGCTTCATACAAACCTGTTCCCGGACAAGTTAAATTGCCTGAAAAATATACACAAGAATATATTGACACAATATCTGAAGAATATAAAAAAGTCAGCGACGAACAATTATTCCATGTTGCATTAGATATGATGAAAGAGACATCAGCAGAATTCTCAAGAAAAGCTATTCTGGGTTACAATTTAACCCAAAAACCAATAAGAATAGAGTTCAAGGATTTATCGGAGCTTAACGAGGCATATTCAAGCTATGATGCTGTAGGCTGGAAGAAAAAAGGTAAATTATATATTTATATAAACCCTAAACATGAGTATGCTCCTCCTGCTGCGCTGGCTGCGTTATTATCGCATGAAGCACTACACCAAGATGAATATAATTCACTAAGCGAAGAGACATACGCATGGACTATGGAAGCTAATGTATGGTGCGAAATGCTAAAACGCTTTCCTGAGTCAAATGCACTGGAATCACCTTTAGTTATGCGTGAAAATGTTCTAAAACAGTTATTAGAAAAAGGGAATTATAGTAATAAATATATAAAAAAGACTGTTTATGCGAATGACGGTTATAAAAACTTGCCTTTAACATCTCCGGGATTTGAACCATAATTTAAAACAGTTTAAGAGACTCTTCGTCGTTACGCTCCTCAGAGTGACGAAAATGCCACCCCTCTTCAAGGAAGAGGGAGCAGTTGTGTTTGAGCAAAGCGAAAACTACAAATGCGGGTGGGGGGTCAACCCCCTCTTGAATTTCTAAACAGTATTATTTTGCACTAGATATGTAGTCCGTTCTTAAGGCGGAGCCGGTAAAACAACTTAAGCTATACCGACCTATTAATAAAAAGTATATTGATAATAAACCTTTCTTGCGGTTAAATTAACTTATGAGAGTTAAACAATTCATCATACCGTTTTTATTAATACTAATATTAGTTCTGTTTAATCGTGTTTTTTTAAGCACTTTTACAAAAGCTAATACTTATTTCACTAATCACGCGTTATACAGTAACGAAACGACCACTCCTCAAAAGCTTTTTGAAAAAACTTGGAAGATTATTCATAGAGATTACTATGAGCCATCTCTAAACCATCAAGATTGGGGGCGTTGGAAGGCGCGTTATCACGGAAAGATAAGAACCGAAGAGGATGCAAAAGTAGCCATAGATACTATGATTGCAAGTCTAAATGAACCTTATACCAGATTTATGAATAAGAAAGATTTTGAGGATTTAACAACTTCTATAACCTCAAAAATTTATGGAATCGGTGTAAATATATACTCTAATGCCGGTAAAATCGAGGTATTCAATGTTATACCTTCGACACCCGCAGACATTGCCGGCATTAAGCAAGGTGATATTATAGTTGCAGTTGATGGTAAAGATACAAATGGAATGAATGTTTCAGAGGTCGCAGCTTTAGTAAGAGGACCTGAAAATAGCGTTGTTGAATTGACTATTACTCGTCAAGGGAAAAAACTTACTAAAAAAATTAAACGCAAAGAAATAAAGATTAAAAACGTCAAAAGCTCTGTTTTAGACAATCATATCGGATATATACAAATCATAAGTTTTATGGGAGGAACAACACCTAGTGAGTTCCTGGAAGCATTAGAGAATACAAAAAATACAGACTCTATGATTATTGACTTGCGAGGTAATACCGGCGGACTCTTAGATAATGCTGTATTCATAGCTAATATGTTTATTAAACAAGGAGAAATTGTTGAAATAATCTACAGAGACGGTTACAAAAAAACAATTAAAGCAAACGAAGGTAATAAACAATTACTGGAAAAGCCTGTTGTTGTGCTTGTCAACGGCGCAAGTGCCAGTGCAAGTGAAATACTTTCAGGCGCATTAAAAGACTATAAAAAAGCTAAATTAGTCGGCAAAAAGACGTTTGGTAAAGGTTTAGTACAAAAAGTCGTTCCCTTACCTAATAATACTGGGGTAAACATTACTATTGCCAGATATTTGACCCCGAATGGTACTGATATTAATAAATTAGGTATAAAACCCGATGTTGAAATCGGAAATGATTTCGATTTTTATTTGAATAACGGTAAAAAAGATATTCAACTGGAAGCTGCAAAAGGATTATTAAATGCAAAGAATTAAAGATGAATTAGAACTGTTGGAAGTAAACAGACAATCAAGAAAAGTGCCGGATATTGTGACAAAATTACAAGGAAAACTACTTATCGATGGGGTAGAATGTATTAATTTTGCTTCTAATGATTATTTGGATATAAGCACAAATTTAAAACTAAAAGAAGAGTTTTTAAATCAGAATAATTCATTAATGTCTTCAGCTTCTGCACGCCTTTTAACAGGTTCCTCACAAGAATATAGCCAATTAGAACAAACCGTTTCTAATCTATTTAACAAGGAAGCTTGCTTAGTTTTTAACACCGGTTATCAATGTAATTTAGGGGTTTTATCTACATTGTGTCAAAAAGGAGATGTTATTTTTTCTGATAAACTTAATCATGCAAGCATAATAGACGGAATGCGCCTTGCAGAAGGTGATTTTATCAGATACAAACATCTTGATTATGATAATTTAGAAAAATTATTACAAAGTAAAAGGAATCAATACAATAGAGCGATTATCGTATCTGAATCCGTATTTTCAATGGATGGTGATATTGCTGATATTGATAAACTTGTTGAACTAAAAAATAAATACAATTGCCTGTTAATGATTGATGAAGCTCACGCATTCTGCGCTGCGGGAGAAGGGTTATCAGGTTATTCAGGAAACAAAGATGTCGATATGATAACCGCTACATTTGGCAAAGCCGTAGGCTCGTTTGGAGCGTTCTGCGTATCTAACAGGCTAATTATATCCTATTTAATCAATAAAGCACGTTCATTTATCTTCTCAACATCTATTCCTCCAATAAATATTGCCTGGTCGAATTGGCTTTTAACAGAAAAAAGAGAATACTTAGCTTCTCAAAAAGAGAAACTATCAATGCTTGCAGAAAAAGCCGGAAATTTATTAGAAGAGACTCCTTCTCAGTCACATATTATTCCTATAATTATAGGATCTAATGAAAAAACTCTTAAAATAGCTGAAAAACTACGTTCAGAAGGGTATTATATTCCGGCGATACGTCCACCGACAGTTCCTGAAGGAACTTCAAGGCTAAGAATATCACTTACCGCCAATTCAAGGATTGAAGATTTTGAAAAAGTGCTTAAAATAATTCGCGAGTTTTAATCCGAATTTCGTTATCAATTTCAAAAATTTCTTCTAACGTTGGATTCTTTATTGGGTCATGTTTATTAAGCATAGTTTCAACAGTCTGAATTATATCAAACAGCTTTATTTTACCTGCTAAAAAGGCATATACAGCTTCTTCATTTGCGGCATTCATACAAACAGGAAGCGAACCACCTGCACGACCGCAATCGTAGGCTATTCTTAAAGCCTTAAATTTATCCCAGTCAGGTTTTTCAAAATCAAAACGTGCTATTTCAGAAAAACTAAAGCTCTTTGACTTAATACCTTCATATCGCTCCGGATACGATATCGCATACTGTATAGGTATATGCATACTAGGTAAACCTATTTGAGCAATCACGCTACCGTCAACATATTCTATCGCTGAGTGTATGATACTCTGTGGATGAACAACCACATCTATTCTGTCATAATTTATTCCAAATAGATGATGAGCTTCTATAACCTCTAAGCCTTTGTTCATCAAAGTTGCGCTATCAACGGTAATTTTACGCCCCATGTCCCATCTGGGATGCGCTAAAGCTTGTTCAACAGTAGCATTTTTCATTTCTTCAATTGTTTTATGCAAGAATGGACCACCTGAAGCAGTTATAATAAGCTTTTCAACTTGTGCAATATCTTTTATACATTGATGAATTGCACAGTGCTCACTATCGACAGGGATTATTTTCACACCTTTTTCTTTAGCAAGAGGTATGACAATATCACCCGCCATAACAAGAGTTTCTTTGTTAGCAAGTGCAATATCAATTCCGTTATTAATAGCTGTTATCGTAGGTTTAAGTCCGATTTTACCTGAAACAGCAACTAAGATTATATCATTTTCTTTGTTAGAACAAATCTCCTCAAGAGATAGAAATTTAGCGCCAATAATGTTTTTCGGATTTGATGAAAAAGCATATTTAGGCTTAAATTTCGCTATCTGCTCATTAAGCAAATCTATGTTGTTTCCAGCAGTCAATGCAATAATTTCAAACTTATCACCTAATTGTTCGATAACTTCAAGAGCTTGTCTACCAATTGAACCTGTCGAACCTAATATACTAATCTTTCTTTTCATAAGTTAATTATATAACAAAAAAATTGTGCTTGGCGCGCAAATCTTCCCCCTCGCCCCTTGAGGGAGAGGTTTGAATTTCTTAGCGAAGAAACTGAGCTTAGAAATTCGGGTGAGGGGTGAATACATTTATATATAGGTCGCATATACGAAAAAAAATTGCGCTTGGCGCGATTCGAAGGGGTAAACTACACGCCGTTCCCTTAAAATGAAGGACTCCGTTTGCGAGCAGGAAAACGATTAAGTATCGTTTTCCGTAAAATAGTGCTTCAATTTCTGTATATATAACGAAGCAAATGGAGGAAGCTCTACCTGCTGAGCAGCTCAGCAGGACTAATGTATATAGGTCGCAGGAAAACAAAAAAAATGCGCTTGGCGCGATTCGAACGCGCGACCTATCCCTTAAAAGGGGAGTGCTCTACCTGCTGAGCTACAAGCGCAAATTTTTATTAAAATTTGTAAAACTATTTATTTTTCAATTACCTTATCGGCTAGCTGATCTTACGACCACAAGAGCTATAGTATCAAGAACACATTTCACTGTCAAGCACTTTATTTGTTAAACTTATTTCTTTAATTATAGCTTTAATTTCAGCTGATACATCAGTGTCAGAACATATATTATCTTTAACTAATTTTGCAAATTCCGCTTTTTTAAATTCATGTAGCCCTTTAGTTTTAAAAATTTCTTCTAAAACTTTAGCTGTTGGTAAATCTTGCTTTAAATCATCCTCAGTTATTGTTAAAAAATTCTTAAAGTGAGTATTTACGGTCTTTATTATTAAAGACTTCGGCAATAAATCTTCAAACTCACCGCATGATACCAAATGAATTCTATCTTTACTTCTTAAACGCGGTTTAATCTGGTTAATATTTTCTTCTGCATCCTTATCTAAAAGTACAAAAATCGGTATTCTAAGCTCATTAGCAAGCTTATAATACATCTTAACAACTTGATTTTTGCCGCCGGCAGCAATTATTTGAATTCCATTCGCATAAAAATCATATCCTAAAAGCTTTGAAAATACCGGCAATAAAATCTCTTCGGTTATCCCCTCAACAAGTATAACCTCTTCGATTGGGTATTTTAATAATAATCGTTCCCTCTCCTTAAGGGAGAGGGCTAGGGTGAGGGAACAATCTTGTCCAATATCACCGAATTGCCCTATTGCATAACTCCTCGCAATAACCGATAGCCATTTTAGATTTATAGGACATTCTTCCGGTATTAATTTTAAAGCCCCAATATAATTAATATTATTATTTAATAATTTTTGCGTTTCGTTATCATTTATAAATATACTGTTTTCGTATTGAAGTAAAAATTCATTTAAAACATTATTAACACAACCTTCTTCTAAAGACGCATTAAAAATCTCTGACACATATTCTGCTAATATTGCAAAATCCATTTTTTCAATATCAGACTTCTTTAATTTCGGCTCTATTAAGTTTGAAATAAGTATGTCTGAAAATACTCTTAAATATTTTTCCTTAGTATTCTTAAAGCGTGTAAGCCTGTCTAACGATATAATAATTTGTTCTTTTGTTAATATTTTATACTTCATTTGTTACTATTCTATATTTTTTTTAAGAAATAATCAAATTTGTAAAACCTTTATAACAACGGAATTATAGATATAGTATATATTATTTATTGAAGTAAGATTGTAAAGTTTTGTAACAAATTCCATCAATTTATGCAATTCTCAAGTATTTATATACTTTATATATTTAAGAGTATAAAAAATTACAAAGGACACGAAGAAAAATGGCACTTTTGTTAGCAATGTATCAAAAAATGAGGCTGATTCGAGAAAAGAATCAGGTAACTCTTGATCTAACAAAATATACTTCTAAACTCGACAGAGTTCAGAAGAACATTGAAAAAGTGCAAAAAAGATATACAAGCTTATTCGCTCAATTGGATCAACAAGCTAAGAGAATGGAAAATGATTTTGCATTCGGCTTAAGAGAATCTTTAAAACTTGGTACAAATAGCGTAAATACTAATAACTTAGGCGGAATGAATGCTGCGGTATATGATACAGTAATTACAATGCTTACTAAAGATCCAAATGGCCCTCAATACGATCTTGGTCTTGTAAATAATATGCTGAATGAATATAGTCAATGGGGTA
>CAYSIO010000072.1:1673-6884 GCA_964431115.1 uncultured Vampirovibrio sp. | reverse complement strand
GAAGTCGCATCAATAATCACACGCACATCAACCCCTCGATTGTAGGCATTTATTAAATCTTGAGGGTATTTTGTATGCGTAAAGAAAAACATCGGCACGTAAATATATTTTTCAGCCTTATTTATGTACTGACTAATTTGCTCATAGACTGTATTGTCTTCCGGTAATAAGAATGCAGTTACTTTAGAATCTTTTATATTTGTAGTTTGCGGAGTTGGTCTGTAATCTTTGTCTTTATGAAATTTTGAGTTCAAATACATAAGCTCAAAATCTTCTTTGTACAGCTTTGCAAGCTTTGGTGAATTAATCAAAACACTTGAATTTGCGTTATAAGTTGAGCAACTGTTACTCACATTCATTGAGCCGGTCCAAACGTATTTGTTATCAATAATAAAATATTTATTATGCATTATTTTGTCGTTATAGTCCTTAATCCCTTTGTTTACAAAAGATGCGTTTACGACTTTTTTGTTGAAATAATATTTGACTTGTTGCACATAATCGTTTGATTTAATCTTAAAATCTTCAACCTTTTTGTAATCTGTTTTTGTATTTGGAAACTCTTCAATAAGTTTGTAAGTCAAAGAATATGGGTTTTCTTGATTATTATTAAAATCCACAACACCACGCACCTTAACCCCTCTTTGTTTGGCTGATTTTAGAGCGTTAAAAATTTCTTGATTACTTATTCCGTAAATTGCAAAATCGATAGAATGAGTGGAATTGTCAATCAAGTTCTTAAGCGCCTTTATAGACTCACTTTCACTACCACTTGCTATTCTTTGCTTGCTCACAGGGTCAACAAAAAAGATTTTTATAGCGGAATCGTCTGCTTGTGAGCTTACGCTTAAAGTAGATGCGAATATTAAAAGAGATAATAATAGAATCTTTTTCACAAGTAGATTATAAACTACTTTTCAAGATTTTGCCAGAATTATGATATTTTTTGCAAGTGTTTATAATAAAAATTGTTCAAAAATTATACACTATTTTTGAACAATACTTTTTCCCCGCCGGTTGTAGAATAAAAAAGCTCAAAATTACTCCTATCCTATTTGTAGAAGGAGAAAAACTATGTCTGAAAAACGCTTATTAAACTTTATTTTTATTGAAGGGCTTTTACTTACTATTCTTGGACTTTGTATTCTTATATTACCCAAACTCACATCATTAACATTCGGTGTAATGCTGAGTGTGGCATTCATTGCTTATGGACTATATAAAATTATAATTTCATTTATAAATAAGAATTACATATCCAATATTTTATGGTGTATTTTTATGGGAGTTTATATTCTTACAATTGGAATACTTTTATTGCTTGTGCCAAAAATCAGCTTACTTTGGCTAATTGCTCTAATCGGGGTATTTTTCCTACTGGAAAGCATTTCATCAGCTGCATTTATGGCAAAAGTCCGTTCCATGTTCAATTTTATCGGCTGTAAAGGTTTTGCTGCTATGGTTTTATTTCTTATTGGTTTAATTATTATTTTGGGCCTGCCCGTTATGTCTTTTTGGGTGGTAGCATTACTGAGCGGAATCGCATTGCTGATAAAAGGTCTTGCAAAAATGACATTATCATTAGCTAACAGAAACAATTATTAAAACTTAAACGGGGACGGTATATGGTCCCCGTTGTTTTATATTTTTCTTTTATTTACAATATTGCTATGGGGAAAAAGGTTTTAATACTAGTACTGTGTATCCTATCAGCTCTGGGTGTTCAAGCTTACGAGTATAATTCGTACTACAATCGTCCGACTCGCAATCAGCAAGTACAAGCTGATTTTTCCGATTATATGTCTAATGTACGAAATAAACTTCAAAAAAATTGGGTTTATCCGGATTTTTTAGAAGAAGGACACGTCCGAGTATTATTCAAAATAGATAGAGAAGGTAACGTAATTGCCGGAGATATTCTTGAAAGTTCAGGGAATCCTGTCTATGATGAATCAGCTGTAAATGCTATCCATAAATCAGAGCCTTTTGGCAAGTTTCCTGAAAATAGCACAAAACAGACTATAACAATAAATTATTCCTTTGATACAACTTTTATTAAAACAGATAAAATAAAAGAATTATATGAACAGGCTAAGCGCTATACATATTCTGACAGACAACTTGCTCTAAAATATATTAACGAAGCTATAGATGAAGTTGGTACGGATAATGAAAGCTACTTCTTGTACAAACGCAGAGCAAAGATTAAAGAAGGGCTTGGAAATCACATTGGTGCAAAAGAGGATTTGGAACAATACGAAAAATTAAAAGCTCGTGTTGATATAAAACGTGTACATCTTTTAAAACGCCAAGCAGAAGTAGAAGACAGTGCGTTTGCGTATTATTATTTAGCTTATGCTTGTGAGCAAATAAAAGATTACGAAGGAGCGATTCACGCAATTAATAAAGCAATTGAGCGCACAGATTTGAACCAGCAATATAAAAGATACCGGACAGAATTAGTAAAAGTTTATGAGAGCTTATAAAAAAACCTCCTTTTTAGGAGGTCTTTCTTTATTCTTACATCTCTAAGTTCATTTGTGAGAACTGAACAATTTTGTTTCTTCCTCTATGCTTAGCGTTATACAAAGCGTGTTCTGCATATCTAATTACAGTATTTGCATCTTCATCAACATCCGGCATGCAAGGATAAGTTGAAATACCTGCAGAAATAGTTACTTTGTGAGCTTCATCTTCACCTGCAGGAATAAATTCCATTTTTTCAACTTCTCTTCTGAATCTTTCGCCGAATAAGAATGCGTTTTCTTCAGATGTGTTCGGAAGTACGAGCAAGAATTCTTCATCTCCGTAACGAGTAACAATATCTTCCTTACGAGCCATTGCAGTTAATTTATTGGCAATATTTTTAAGAAGGATATCACCCCATTCATAGCCATACATATCGTTTACGACTTTGAAATAGTCTAAATCAAACAGAATACAAGAAAGTTTTGTACCATAACGTCTTGAACGAGAAATTTCTTCTTCTAAACGTTCTTGAAGATATTTTCTGTTGTGTAACCCTGTTAAATCATCAGTGGTGCTTACTCTTTCCAGTTTATCTTTGTTTTCTTTTATTTTTAAAAGAGCATTCACACGAACGATAAGTTCATCTTTATTTGCAGGATTTTCGATAAAATCAAACCCTTCTGCTCTTACGGTAAAATCTCTTCTTGCTTTACCTAAGAACAAAATAGGACAAGGGAATTTATTAGTCATTAACGCATCTTTAGCAGTGTCAGGGTTTTCTACAACCATTAATGACGGATTAATTACCGCATAGTCTTTCATCTGGTTAATATCAACTGTTCTTACATCTGCATCATCAGCCTCAAACAACAAAGCTTCAAGCTCAGGCATCGGTTTTGATGAATAAATCACAATATTGTTCATATGCTCTTCCTCTTATTTTTACAATCTCTCTTATAATAATATACACCATTTGTAACGTTTTGTAAATGCGCTTAGTTCAAATTCTCAACTATATATTCAATAAGTTCATATAATTCGGGATCCTTTTGCATTAATTTATATATGGTATTACTCCAAGCATCATCATCCATTAAGCAATTATGAGGCTTGTATATTGAAACATAAGCTTCAAGTCCCTGTGCAAAATATTCATTACTATTTACGGCAGCGTAATAATCCAGTGTTCGGTTTTCTCTGATTGCTTTGTCGTAAAGATATTCTATTTTTTCTTTGGTTTTTGGGGGCAAAAATCCGTGTAATAAATGCGCACATTCATGTGTAATAGCATTGTATTGAGAGCTGTTTTCTATATCTTTGGGAATAACAGTGTGTTCTTTAGTATTTATACCAATAAAGCTGTCATAAAAAGAACCGTTGTTTCCAATTCCCAAAGAGAAGCTCCTTTTGCCTGCTCTTTCCGGATTTAAACAGGTATATGTATCTTCTCCTAAAATATAGATCTTTCTATTTAAGTCTTTAACAAAAAAGCTAAGAGCTTTTCTAAATGGATATAATCCCCTATCTATAGTGTTAATTTCTCTGGGGCTTAAGTCTTTTTCGGTAGGAATAAATTTATCTCGCAATCCTTTAAACTCAGCTTTTTCTTCATCGCTCATAGCGCAAATTTCTCTGTCCGGTCTGCTATAATGTTTGCCTTGTAATTTGTTATAAATAATAGCAGCAAGAGGAACAAGTTCTGATTCGTCGTTTAATATTATATCTACAAGGATTGAATTAACTTCTTCAAACTTTTCGCGAGCATACATTGAAACAGAGTGGATTGCTAATTCTTTTTTTCTAATATCGAGCTCGTTTTTATCAGAAGCTATTTGTTTTATTTTTTCAAAGATTTCATTGCTTTTGTATTTTCCTCCTGCCCAGACGGCGTAATGTAAGGCTTCAGGTTCAGCAGTTTTATCAGCAAGGATGGTTGTAACTAATTCTTTTGCAAATTCGACCTCAGTCGCGTCCGGTTCCGTATCCACAAAAAAGGTTCGTAATGTTTCAATATCTCTGGTATTTAAGTCTATTTCGATTTTTTCATTTTCGCCTTTTTCTTGTAGCTCTTCTTCATTAGCAACAGCCATGTATTCTTTAAAAAAAACGAGAGTTTCTGCAAGCTCATCTCTGGTTGAGTCAAAAATGGACTCGTTATTAGATATTTTTTTGCAAATGTTTTCAAGTATACGAATTTTATCTAAATTTACAACAGTGTCAAACGGTTCGCTTAAATTTTCGATTCTGGCAAGGGCTTTTGTATTAAAATCATAAAGATGTGCTAAAATTTCTTTTTTTTCGTTTTTATTCAATCCCAAATTCTTAATATTTGCATAATTTCTGGCAAGTGTAAGCTCCGGATGTTCAAGCTCTTCATATAATACTTCACGCTCGTATTGGATTAATTTTGCTTTATCATCAATAGACAAGCTCTGGCGATATCTATCAGCAAGCATTTTTAACTCGCACATTATACTATCATTAGCGAAGTCGTGTGAGTAATTTGGGAAAAAACCATTACTTTGTACTTTTTCTAATAATTTTTTTGGTGTAAGTGTTTTTTGTGCTTTTAATCTTGCTTTAAAATTTATTTCCATATTTTTATAAAAACTTATAAAAATAAATTTTGCTAATATTAAAGAGAGGCGGTTTTGCAGAATGAGGAAACCCCGCACTGTAGATTTTTTTTTTTTTTACAAAGCCGGTTTTTTTTTAGAAAAAAAAAATAATTGTTTATGAAAA
>CAYSIO010000072.1:0-1663 GCA_964431115.1 uncultured Vampirovibrio sp. | reverse complement strand
AAAAATATTTTTTAATATTATAACTGTGGGGGTTTTTGCCACAACACAAAACCGCCTCTCTGTCTATTTTGTTAATTATGCCAACGCTTTTGATTTTTCCAAACAATCAATAAGTGTTGAAGCAACTGTTTTTTGTTCTTCTAATGTTAATTCTGGGAACATTGGAAGAGAAATAACAAGTTCTGTATTCTTTTCAGTATGAGGTAACATACCTTTAGTAAATCCAAGATGTGAATGAACTTTTTGTAAATGAAGAGGAACAGGATAGTATAACATTGCTCCAACACCATTTTCAACAAGCATTTTGTGAATATTGTCTCTGTTAGGAATTTTAAGAGTGTATTGGTGGTAAACACAATAAGTATCACTCAATTCTGATGGAGTTACAATATCAGGATGTCCTGCAAATAACTCGTTGTAAGTTTTTGCGTGGTCACGTCTTGCACTGTTCCATTCATCAATATAATTCAATTTTACTCTTAAAATTGCAGCTTGGATTTCATCAAGACGAGAGTTTACACCGATTTCGTCGTGGTAGTATCTGACAGCGCCACCGTGGTTTCTTAGAGCAATAATTCTGTTCTTAAGATTTTCAGAGTTAACTGAAATTAATCCGCCATCACCCATGCCGCCTAAGTTTTTAGTTGGATAGAAACTGAAGCATCCGATGTCACCAAATGTACCGACCATTTGTCCTTTGTATTTAGCACCGATTGCTTGACAGCAGTCTTCAATTACATATAAGTTGTGACGTTTTGCGATGTCCATAATAGCGTCCATATCACAAGGTTGACCATATAAGTGAACAGGAATGATAGCTTTTGTTCTAGGAGTAATTGCTGCTTCGATTTTTGCGGGGTCAATATTGAATGTATCAGGATCAATATCTGCAAAAACCGGATGCGCACCTACGATACCAATAGCTTCTGTTGTAGCAACGAATGTAAATGCGGTTGTAATGACTTCATCTCCTGCGCCGATATCTAAAGCTCTAAGAGCAAGATGAAGTGCATCAGTACCGGAGTTAAGAGTAACTGTATAATTACATCCGATATATTTAGCAAGTTCAGCTTCTAAAGCTTTGCAGTTTGGTCCAAGAATGTATGAACCTGAACGAAGGACTTCGCATACTGCTTTTTCGACTTCTGCGCCGATTTTTGCATATTGTCTTTTTGAATCTAAAATTGGAATCATAATATAACCTCCTATAAAATTAACCACTATTCTCTATATTCTAAGTGTAGCATAGTTTTCACAAGCCTTTACATAATCTTTATTTAGTTTAACCAAATATGTATTTTGTTAAGAGAAATTATGCCCTCTGAAGGGAAGAATTAGTTTTTTTTGTCAAAACAGACTTTTTCTAAGTACTTTCTTTTGTTTCTTTATGCTATCAAAGAAACCAAAAGAAAGTACCAAAGAAAAGAAAGAAAACACGCACAGTTTCCTACGTCTTCGCGGGATATTTACCCCGCTCAGCCGTTCATTTTAGTTGGGCTTCGCCCAATCTCTTACGCTCGCTAGACACTCCGCTACGCTACGTTTGACGCTCGCGTTTTGCAAAAGCCGAGCACTGTTTGAGGGGCAGGGGTAAATATATTTTTAATTGGCGTGTTTTTACTAATTTGGAAATACTCCTGCACCGAGTTTGTGAGGCTAAAGA
>CAYSIO010000071.1:0-6915 GCA_964431115.1 uncultured Vampirovibrio sp. | reverse complement strand
GCCCTTCGGGCGTTCAGACTGAATGGCTGCGTTCTGCAATTGCATTTGCAATTGCAGAATCTCTTTAGCCTCGCAAACTTGCAATAAACAATAGACTTGTAGTAACACTGCAAGCCAAAATACATTTACCCCTCAAACAGTGCTCGGCTTTTGCAAAACGCGAGCGTCAAACGTAGCGTAGCGGAGTGTCTAGCGAGCGTAAGAGATTGGGCGAAGCCCAACTAAATTGAACGGCTGAGCGGGGTAAATATCCCGCGAAGACGTAGGAAACAGTGCGTGTTTTCTTTCTTTTCTTTGGTACTTTCTTTTGGTTTCTTTGATAGCATAAAGAAACAAAAGAAAGTACTTGTAAAAATATAAAATTTTTTTGTTTGCAATGTTCTTAACAAAATGAGGATGCGGAAAAAGTCGAAAAATGACAATTTTTCGAACTTTTTCAAATCCGACCTTAGGTGTGTGAGAGTTAGGCTAGGTGCGGGATAGCACGTAGCCTAACTCGAAACCATTCCCCAGAGTTTGCGAGAAAAACGACAGTTTTTCCGCAAACTCAAATACATAAAATGTTGTATTACTTAACAATCGATTCTACGTAGATATTATTGAAATATTTATTAGAAACCCTGATTATATCAGACGCCGTTACTTCATCAATCATCTTTACATATTTATCAAAATAATCAAATCCAAAACCCAAAGCTTCAAAATTACCAATCACGGATGCTTTTTCCGAATTTGTTTCCAGCGCTATAATAAATCCACCTTTTAACCGGTCTTTAGCATCCTGCAACTCACTATCAGAAACAAACTCCATTTTTAAACGTTCAATTTCTCTTTGTATTTTCTCACGAGAATAATTTAAGGTTTCAGGGTTTGTCCCAATATAAGTCATAAATGTTCCGCCCAAAGCTTTTGGTATATATACAGAGCCCAATTGATATGCTAATCCGTCTTGTTCACGAAGATTTTTATACATTCTACTACTCAAACCACTACCAAGAATGGTATTAATAATTTTTAATGTTACAAAATCTTTTTTGTCTGCAACTCCACTTGTTTGCCAACCAAGAAACAACCAAGCAGCTTGTAAGTCATTAAGGTTTTTTGATGAAATCTTGGAAGAATTTAACTTATTTATTTTATAGTTTAAATACCTAAATTCTGCCTGTTTTTTATCAGATAATATTCTCCCAAAAGCCCCAATCATCTTTTCTGTATCAACATCCCCATTTATTGAAACAACAATGTTCTTTGAATCAAAAATTCTGTTATAATAATCTACAATATTTTCTCTGCTTACTCGCGGCAACGCTTTTTCCAAAACTTTATTTGTTTGTGAATATACGCTATTTTCAAAAATCTTTGTATTAAATTCTTCAAGAGCAATATTCATAGGAACATCCCTCTGTTGACGAATTTTATTTAATATCTCAGATCGCTTTTTCTCAATTTCATAATCATCAAACAACGCATTATTAAGAACTTCATTCAAGATTTCAATAGTTAAATCTATCTGTGCAGTTGTAGTTTGTATTTTTATCAAAAACACGTCATCACTACACGTAGGCTCAATCTTTATCCCGTTTTCTTCCATTAACTGAGCTAACTCTTGAGAAGAATATTTTTGAGTTCCTTTTAAAAGAGTACCGGCTACAAGAGTACCTTCTCCGGCAACTTTTTCTATAAATTTACCACCTTTCGCTATTATACTCATTGCAATAATATCATTGTTTTTATGTTTATTAAGCAATAATATAGAATTGTTATCCGTTATATATTTCTCTATGCCATTAACTTCCGCAAGTTTTTTCGCGCTATGTTTAATTTCAGCTTTTGTTTCCAAGTTTTCCATTTTTTTAGGTAAAGCAATCGAAACAGCTGATTTGTTTACCCCCAAAAACTTTTGAGCCGCCCTCTGAACATCAGATGCTGAAACTTTTTTTATATTCTCAACATAGTTTTCATACAAATCTAAAGAGCCGGTTAAGGTCAATATATAACCTAATTCGGTAGATATGTTTGAAGTTGATTCTCTGGCGTAATAAGTTTCTTGCTCAATCATCTTTTTAGCAGTGTTTAGCTCCTCTTCCGTAACGCTATATTTCTGAATATAATTTATTTCATCAAAAATTGATTTTTCTACTTTTTCAGCATTTGCAGGGGTAAAATTAGCGCTTATATAAAAAATACCGTCATCACGATAGCTGCCGTTTGAAGCAGAGACTGAATAAGCAATGCCTTTTTGCTCCTTAATATTGCGATAAAACTTTGAAGACTTACCGCCACCAAGAATTTTTGCCAAAACATCGAGCGCAAAAGTATCGTTATCAGAAATATTTACCCCTCTAAACCCTATCATCATATAGCCTGTTTGAGTGTCAAGATATTCAACTTTGCGTTTTTGTGTAAATAAAGGAAATTCTTTTCTAAAATGCTTTTTTACGGGTTTTTTATATTCCGAATTAAACGCTTTAGAAACTTTTTCAACAGCTTTTGATGTATCAACGTCACCTACAATAACTGTCACCATATTTGATGGTGCATAAAAGTTATTAAAGAACTCTAAAATTTCTTCTCGTCTTATTGTAGAAATTACATCAGCAGAACCAATTACCTTCCTTTTATACGGATGATGAGAATACATCATATCATTCAAATTATTATAGACTTTCTTTGCAGGAGTATTCAAGTCTTTGGAAATCTCTTCTAAAACAACTTTCCGTTCCTGTTCAAGCTCTTTTCTGGGTATCTGCGGATCAGTTAACATGTCCGAATGCAATTCAAGTGCCGTATCAAAATGCTGTGACGGAATAGTTATATAGTAATGCGTAAAATCCTTGCTGGTTGCTGCATTAATTATAGCCCCTTTTGATTCAAGGATTCTGTCAAACTCGCCAACTGGATGCTTTTTTGTTCCCTTAAAAAACAAGTGTTCAAGAAAATGCGCAACACCTGAATTTGTGTCTGTTTCGTTTACAGAGCCCGTACGAACCCAAGTATCAATTGTCACAATCGGATTACTGTGGTTTTCCTGAACAACTAAAGTTTGCCCATTGGGAAGCTTTTGAACTGTGAAATCTGCTGCAAAAACAGATATAGAAAAACATAAGCTGACTATTGTTAAAAATATATTTCTAAACATATTATCCCTCATCTATTGTTGTCGTCGGGTTAAAACCCAACCTATACCTCTCTCTTTTGCCCCCTCTCCTTAGGGAGAGGGTTGGGGTGAGGGGTCGATATCCCATCACTTTTTATATAATAATACATTTTTATAATAAAATCCAATTAATAAGAGGGGGGGGTAAATATTAAAATAAATTTACCCCTATCCTTTAACCATTAATTGAATCATTTCATATATTTTTTTAAGTTTTTTTGTCGGACATTCTGAAAGTAAGGTTACAATATTGTCTATAATTTCTTTATTAGAATCCGTAGGAACTAAAAGAAGCTCCGCCGGAGTTATTTTGAACGCCTTACAAATTCTATCAATTGTTTCCGCTGTCGGCTGATAGCGATTGCGTTCAATATTGGATAAACCTTGAAGGCTAAGTCCGACTCTTTCTGCAAACTCCTCTTGTGTCAAAAAGTGTTTCTGACGGAGTGCTTTAATGTTTTTATTTATTAATTCTTGATACTTCATATACACTATAGCATATAGTAATTCGCCAATTAGTTTAATAAACTAATTGTTTAATAATAAGTCTAATTGATTGTAAAGAATTGTAAAAAACTCAGTAAAATCGCTAAAGTTTTAAAAAAACATGCCGTATAATTACATGTACACAGAAAAGAGTTTATGTAGTAAACATAAACAGCTAAAGAAAGGAAGTATTCTATGGAATTTTTTGAAATCGGTATGGAAAGTTTGACAGCTGCATCTAAAAATGTTGCACGGGGTTTAACAAGAAAAGAAGCAAAAGAGCTGGCTAGTCAGGTAGACAACGGAGCTATTTACAGATACGGCATTGGCAGACGCAAATGGGGTGTCATGGAAGGTGTAACCGATAGACGCGGCGTAGGACCTTGGAACAAGTAATAGAACGTAGGGGTATGACTTTTTAGAACGTAGGATGCGGTAAATCTTTGATTTACCGCATCTTTTTAATATTAACCGTTTCGGTAATCTACGATTACCAAAACCTACTTTTTGTATCAATATATGATAAAATATTTGTATGAATTATAAAAGGTTATACGTACCAAACAGTTTGATTTTTATAACAATCGTAACAAGTAAAAGACGCAATGTTTTGATTGATAATATTGATTTATTAAAATATTCTATTGAAATTGCTCATAAATATTATGATTTTACAATTTATGCAATTTGTATTCTTAATGATCACATGCATTTATTAATAAAATCTAATAACATTAATGAATATTCTAAGATAATTTTACTTATAAAACGTACTTTTTCTAAAAAAATAAATATTGATACTATTGAAGATTATAAATTAAGAGAAAGTAACATAAAACGAAAAGAACGTGATATATGGCAAAGAAGATTTTGGGAACATACTATTAGAAACGAAGAAGATTTATATCGCCATATAGATTATATTCATTACAATCCAATGAAACACTATGGTATTTCTCCAAAAGATTGGGAGTATTCTTCTTTTAAAAACTTTGTTAAAAATGGGTATTATGAAGAAAATTGGTGTAATTTTGAGGATAAATATAAAATAGCAAATTTGAATTACGAATAAATTATTTGATGTGGTAAATCTTTGATTTACCACATCCTACATTATTAAATCTGTAGGTTTTGGTAATCGTAGATTACCGAAACATTTAAATTGTAAAAAAGATGCGGTAAATTATTAATGTACCGCATCCTACGTTTTATTTTAGTGTCATTTTATAATGGACAAGCGCAAACGCCGTCTTTGCAACAATATCCTAGAGCTTCTTGAGCTTCAGACATTCTTACTTTAATACGTCCGTCTACTGCAATACCTTCACCTGTTTTTTCAGAAATCAACAATGGGTTGATATCTAACTCATCAATGAATTTGAAATCGTTAACAAGTTGAGATAATCTCAATAATGTTTCTTCGATTTGTTCCATTTGAGCAGGTTTAGTACCCCTAGCACCTTCTAGAAGTTTGTATGCTTTAACTGATTTAATCATTTCTTTAGCATCAATATCAGTAAGTGGAGCGATTCTGAATGTTACGTCTTTCATAACTTCGATGAATACACCACCTAAGCCGAACATCATCATTGGTCCGTATTGAGGGTCAGTTGCGATACCGCAAACCATTTCTCTGTTACCTTTAACCATTTCTTGGATGATAACACCTTCAAGACCGTCGATTAATCCTCTTTCAGTTAATTTAGCAATCAAGTCTTGGTATTCAGCTCTTAATTGTGCTTCAGATTGAATATTAACTCTTACACCACCAACGTCAGTTTTGTGAGAAGTTGTTTTAGAAGTCATCTTCATAACAACTGGATAATCGATTGAGTTAGCGATTGCAACAGCTTCGTCTTCAGTTGTAGCAAAGCCTGATTTACAAACTCTGATACCGTAAGCATCTAATACATCAATGGATTCACGAGTTGTAAGCTGATCTCTGCCTTCGTTAATAGATTGAGCGATGATTGATTTAGCTTTGTCGTAATCTACGCTATATGTAGGAATTGAGCCAGCTGGTCTTTCAATCCATTTTCTTTGTTGATCTAATCTCAAGAAACCTTCAGCAGCTTCTTCTGCGTACATAAAGAATGGCATATTAACATCCATTTCAGAGATTGTAGTGAAGAAGTTTGATGTAGTCATAAATACACCAATGATTGGTTTTTGAGGGTTTTTAGCTTTGATTTCCATCAATGCTTTAGCAACATCAATATCTTTCAAACCTAAGAATGGTAAGTAGATTACCATAATCATATCAACGTTTTCGTCAGCAATAACTGTTTCTAAAGTTTGTGTATAGTGTTCAATCGGTGCTGATGCAATCATGTCGATAGGGTTTTTAACTGAAGCAGCAGCTGGTAAGAAGCTTCTTAACTTAGCTTTAGTTTCTTCAGTAATAGGAGCCATTTGCATACCGTTTTCACAAATAGCGTCAGTAGCCATGATACCAGGACCACCTGAGTTAGTGATGATAGCTACTCTGTTTCCTTTTGGAATAGGGCAGTTAGCAAATACTTTAGCTGTTGAGAATAGGTTTTTCAAAGAGTATTCTCTGATTACACCTGATTGAGCAAGTAATGCGTTAGCTGCTTTATCAGCACCAGCTAGAGAACCAGTGTGAGAAGAAGCTGCGCTAGCACCTGCAGCAGAACGACCAGCTTTAAGAGCTAAGATAGGTTTTTTCTTGGAAATTCTTGTAGCTAGTTTTCTAAAGTTTGATGGATTAGCAATTGATTCCATATAAAGTAGGATTTGATCAACGTCTTCATCATTTTCCCAGTATTCCATAGCTGTTTCTGCGTTAACGTCAGCTTGGTTACCGATAGAAATGAATTGAGAGAAACCAAGGTTAAGGTCTTTAAGGATGTTAAGAATACCGCCACCTAAAGCACCAGATTGAGAAACGAATGCAATGTGTCCTCTTTCCGGTAATGTTTCAGCGAAACATCCGTCAAGTCTAATTTCAGGGTGAGTGTTAACAACACCTAAACAGTTAGGACCAACACATCTCATACCGTATTCTTGAACTTTTGCAAGAAGTTGTTTTTCAGCTTCTGCACCTTCTTTGCCGGTTTCTTTGAAACCAGCTGTAATAACAACAAGACCGCCAACGCCTTTTTGATGACATTGATCGATTGTATCTAAAACAAATTTTTGGTTAACAACAATGATAGCTAAATCAACTTCACCTGGAACTTCTAAGATTGAAGTGTAAGCTTGTAAGCCTTCAATAACTCCGCCTTTTGGGTTAACAGGATAGATGTTAC
>CAYSIO010000070.1:6139-6960 GCA_964431115.1 uncultured Vampirovibrio sp. | reverse complement strand
TTAGATCCTTTGATGTTTTTATGCTCTTCCATTTTTCTGAAGAAATCGTAATTTATATCTGATAAAAGACTCTTCGGAAGATTTCTGCCTAATGTATCGATATATAAAATGTTTTCAGCAAAATCATCCGGCGACGCAAAATAAACTCCCGCTGCATGATATTCCACAAAAGAACTCAAGAGAGAGAACAATTTCTCAACCATAATTCTTTCATAGTTTAAAAAGTCGCTCAAGTTTCTAAACTCATTTGAGAAAGTGCTCTTCAACAACAAATCGTTTAAAATAGAGTTTAGACGAGATTGCGCCGAATTATCAACACCGTCTTTTTCTGCTAAAGCCTGCTTATATTCATCAGAAACAGGATATCTTCTGATTGTAGCGCTAATATTGGCAACTAATTCATTAACATCAATTGCTTTTGATAAAAATAACTGCGCTCCTGCTTTTTTACCCCAAAAATTGTCAATTTTCTTATCCAATACGGTTAAAAGAATTACAGGAATTTTTTTTATTTCATCTGTATTTTTAATCATTCTGCACAACTGATAGCCGTCAATTGCAGGCATCATAATATCCGAAACAACAATATCAGGCATGCAAGTGAAAACTTTTTTGTACGCCTCAGAACCGTTTGAAGCAGTCTCAACTTCAAAACCATTCTGTATTAAACTCTCTTTAAGAAACTTTAATTGAGTTTCACTATCTTCTACCAATAAAATCTTAGCTGCCATTATTCAGATATTCCAATTTTGTCAATTTTAGTATAAAATAATTATATAATAAATGTTGAAAAAAAACTATAGGAGAAGAGAAGTGCTTAA
>CAYSIO010000070.1:0-6129 GCA_964431115.1 uncultured Vampirovibrio sp. | reverse complement strand
ATGGAAATTTGGTTTGAAACAGAGATTTAATATAAAATGTGGCATTGACGTGACAGTATTTGTAATAATTTGTGCGCTCTTCGTGTCATATTCACTAAAACATGGAACTAATCCATACGAATCCGTTGTATATTTGGGTATAATGCTGGCTCTTTTCTTAGTGGCACATTTCTTTACCAAACAATGGATTTCAACAGCAATCACCAAATCTTTAACATTACAGTCTGAAACCATGTCAGAAACAACATCTGAAATTGTTGAGACAATTAATAATCAAAAAAAAGTTTTGGAAAACTTAGCGATTAATACCAAGAACTTTTCCGGTCTTGTAGAAAAACTAAAAGGGCTCTCTAATGAAGCTTTAACAACATCAAAAAACACTGAAAAACAAGTAAATCAATCAATATCTTTTTCACAAAAAGAACACGAAGCCATTTCTACAAATGCTGATAAAATGCTTGTTCTAAGGCAAAAAATACAAATGATTGCAGAACTAATACTTGAGCTTTCAGAACATACACAACAAATCGGAAATACAATCAGCGTTGTAGACGACATTGCAGAGCAAACTAATATGTTAGCTTTAAATGCCGCTGTTGAGGCAGCACGTGCCGGCGAACACGGTAAAGGCTTTGCGGTTGTTGCAGGTGAAATTCGTAAACTTGCTGACGAATCAAAACAAGCTATTACAAAAATAACATCGTTAACAAGCAACATCCAATACACAACAAACTCAACGGTTATGGCAACTGAAGAAGGTTCTAAAGAAATAGAAAGCGTTGTTAAAGATATAAACCTTGTTTCTTCAAATTCTGAAACACTTCTAAGCCTTATCGGTAATGTTTTAGAGTCTTTGGAATTACTTAATCAGAATGCTGAAAAACAAAACAATATAATTGAAAAGCTAAACGTAATAGATGAAGAAAATCGTAATATTTCAGAAAATCTTGCTCAGATAATAAATACAAATTCTGAAAAATTAGCTAAATTAAGCAATTTATCAAATGAAATTAAAAATTCAGCAATAGAAGGTTAGTTCATTGGATTTTCAAGATAACGAAAATAATATACAAGAGTTGTTAAGCATTTTCCAAGCAGAATCTGAAGAGATTTTTGAGAGGATTTTCGAAAATCTTTTAAGCTTGGAAAGTGACCCTGCAAATAAAGAAACTTCTGCGGCGCTTTACAGGGATTTACACAGCGTTAAAGGCGCTTTGAGAATGGTTGGTTTCAATAATTTGCAAACTATCATCCATAAAATCGAAGATATTTTTGATAAAGTTAAATCTTCTGATATAACTCTTGATAAAGAAAAAATTAATATTATAACAAAATCTGCAGAACTTGTTCTCAACTATCTACAAGATTCCGTTGAGAATCAAAGGGAAATTATCGGTGAGCATTTTAATTCAACCGTATCTGCTTTGGAATATCTATGTGATGTCGAACTGGAATTCCCTGATTTAATACAACAAAACATCGACAATACAATATTGGCAATAAACGAAGTAGAAAATCCTGAATTAATTGAACTACAAGCTCATCAAGAAGAAATAAATTTTATTTTTAACAAATCTTTTGAAATTATTGATAGTATTGTTCCGGAAGAAGAATCTCAGGATATCATTATTCTAAAAGAAGAATTAGCAAAAATATATGATATTATTGAAAATACCGGCCTGTTTGAAGTTAAAACATCATTACAAAATGTTCTAACAAAGCTTGATTTCGTAATGAATGCGACAAATACATTCACAATAAGTGAGATTTTAGAATTACGAAACGAATTAAGTTCTGCTGCTGCAAAATTTAATACTTGCTGCATCGACGTTGTTCCTTCAGGTATAACCTTCTTTGATATCGCAGAAAAAATGTCAATGCTTCAAGGAAGTAGCGTGTATGCAAAAGAAATTAAAGACGATATCTTAAAGTTAAAAGAAAATGTAGAAGATTCAAATATTCAAGAAATCATAAATATGATTGTTGAAATACTGGATTTTATTAATAATAATTCAGTTCAACTTGAAGAGCAGATGACACAAACTTTGAAAAGCGGTTTAGAATATTGTGCTTCTCCAAATGAAAGTATTGACGGTGATTTAATTATTCAACAATTAGAAATCTTGAAACAATTGTTGGATCTGAATTTCAAAAAAGACAGTGGAGTAAGTGAAATCAAGAACCTTTCTGCACAAAGCTCCGTTGCAAGTAAATCTGCTGCTTCAACAGAAATTAAGACTCTCCACGTCAATGCTCAGAAGCTTGATTTACTTGTAAATCAACTTGGTGAATTAATTATTACAAAAATAAAAACAGAAAAAAGATTAGAAAAAATTGATTCCATAAAAAACGCGAATGAAAGTTGTCAAAAAGACTTATTAAAGACTTCTAATTATCTAAGGTATTATAACAGAAAATATTTACAAACCGGAAATACAGAGCAATATACAACTGCTTTTGTTAAACAAGTATTCGCTTTGTTATCAGATATAACACAAAACGTTTCCAAAACTATTTATGACTTAAATTCGCTATATCGTTCTTCTAAAGAAGATGATATGAAAATGAGACTAATCATTGATGAAATGGAATCAATGGTCAAAAATATTCGTGTGTTACCGATATCAACGGTATTTAATTCTTTTTCAAGAATGGTAAGAGATATTGCAACTGAAAAAGGAAAAGATATTGATTTTGAAATTGAAGGCAAGGATACTTGTGCTGATAAAAAGATTATCGAAGAAATTAAAACTCCTTTAATCCACATCTTAAGAAACGCTATTGATCACGGTATTGAGTCTAAAGAAGACAGACTTATGGCCGGCAAAAGTCCTATAGGAAAAATATTATTATCGGCAAAACAAGATGACAATACTGTTATTATTGACGTTATAGATGACGGACAAGGCTTTAACTTAGAAAAAATTAAAGACCGTGCGGTATCAAGAGGATTCTTAACCCAAGAAGATATTGATTCCATGTCTGATGAAGCAATTATGAACATAATCTTCTGGCCGGGATTTACTACCGGAGATTCCATTACAAGCATCTCCGGAAGAGGAATCGGTCTTGATGTAGTTAAGACAAAAATTTCTCAGCTTAACGGTAAAGTAAAAGTTATTTCCGAATTCGGAAAAGGAAGTTGCGTTCATATTGAAATACCTGTAACACTCACGACATTAAGAGTATTTTTAGTAAAAATATCCGAGCAGGTTTTTGCAATACCGATTCAAATGATAACAACTTTCATCCTTAAAAAACAAGATGAAATTAAGACAAATAACGGAACGCGCTCGATAGTTTATAATGACAAAATATTGCCGCTATATTATTTGGCTGATATTCTAGGCTTGGAGCCTATTCCAAGAGGTGAAAAAGAAACTGTCCTTATTATAGAATCGGATGAAAAATCTGTTGCATTGGTAGTAGATAAGTTGCTTGGAGACCAAGATATTCTCCAGAAAAAGCTTTCACCACCTTTATATAAAGTCAAAAACGTTTCAGGAATTACAAACTTGGCATCCGGAGAATTGTGCTTGATATTGAACATGCAAGATATTCTTCATTATGATTTTAATAAAGCAATCACATCCGCAACATCGCCAAAATTATTAACAAATGATATCTTAGCTTATAAACATATTCTTGTTGTTGACGATTCAATGACAACTCGTTCTATGATAAAAAATATCCTCATAAATATAGGCTATAGCGTAGATGCAGTTCTTGATGCAACAGAAGCTTTGGTTAAACTAAAAATAAGTCATTATGATTTAATTATTACAGATATTAATATGCCTAAAATGGATGGCTATGAATTTGTCGAAGTCCTTAAAAATGACGAAATGTATATGGACATTCCGATAATTGTTATGAGTTCACTATCTAAAGAAGAAGCAATGAAGCATATGGGTAAATTTAAAATCGACGGCTATATGCAAAAAGATACGTTTAACCAAACAGAATTTATAAATAAAATTAAAGAAACTCTAACTAAATATCATCTTTAGAGATTAAAAATTCTTCAACCGCTTTTGGTACAAATTTAGATATATCTCCTTTATTTGCAAGGATTTCTCTTACCATAGAAGATGAAATAAAATTGTACTCAGGTTTTGTGATTAAGAATACTGTTTTTAAATCTCCATATAATGCATTATTTGTTTGAGATAATTGAAGTTCATACTCAAAGTCAAAAGAAGTTCTAAGACCACGTAAAAGGACATCAGCACCTTTTTTCTTCGCGTATTCTACGGTTAACCCTTCAAAAGAGTCTACTTCCACATTTTTTAAATGTGCTACGCTTTTTTTGATAAGCTCCACTCGTTCTTCAACAGGCAGAAAGCCTTTTTTGTTAACATTGTAAGAGACTGCAATAATGACTTTGTCAAAGATTTCAGAGCCGCTTTTTAAAATATCTAAATGCCCGTTTGTTATCGGGTCAAAACTTCCCGGATATATTGCGATAGTCATATTTACCTTCCTTACAAATTTTTTTTCTTAATTATAACACAATTTGAAAACTTTTTTATGCTAAAATAAACTTAACGACTATCAGGAGAGAAAATAATGTCTATATTAATAATGATTCTTTTATTAAGCTTACTCATTCTTGTACACGAAGCCGGGCACTTTGTTGCTGCGCGTGCTTTTGGTATAAAAGTAGAGAAATTTGGTTTTGGCTTGCCGGTCGGACCGACTCTTTTCAGAACAAAATGCGGTGAAACAGAGGTTCTTGTTCACGCGTTTTTGTTAGGCGGCTATGTTTCTTTCCCTGACGATGAAAAAGATTCAGATATACCTGAGGATTCCCCGCAAAGATTTATAAATAAGCCGATTTGGCAAAGAGCCGTTGTTGTCTCTGCGGGTGTAATTGCAAACATTATTTGTGCATTAGCACTGGTTATGTTTGTAGCGACTTGGACAAAGCAATTGCCATCCGGAGAGTACGAAATTTATACAGGAAGCATAAGCGCACCTCAAGATGCGAGTATTTGGAAATCAGGTTTGCAAGTAGGAGACAGAATCCTTAGTGTTAACGGTTGCAAAACTGAAAACATATATTCTCTGGTAACTATTGTTAAAAACAGTGCAAAAGGTAACGGAATAATTTCTCAAGAAACAATTGATAAGAATTATGCAACATTAAAGGCCCTAAACCCTGCTTTAGAAAAAGATGAAATTATTCCACAAGATATTTCAATCAGATTACCTGAACAACCTGTCGCTGATATTATTACTATGGATAAATACGCTGCTAAAGGTGCAAAATTATTTAAAAAAGAAGGTTTAAAACTTGATGAAGGCCTCAAGACTCTAAAAAAAGATATAGATGGTAAAACCTTCTACACCTCTGACGGAAAACATACTTTATATGACGTTGCAAAAGCTATTTCTGACGGTATTCACCCTATCAAATTAACAGTTTCAAGAGATGGTAAAGTTATAGAACTTGCACCAATTTATCCTGATGAAAAAGGGCTTATCGGTATCGGCTTAAGCTCAAAACAAAAAATGATTAAAACTGACAATCCTGTCTTGATTGTAAAAAAGAGTACAAAATATCTTTGGGATAACACTTATATGATGATGTATTCTTTAGGACAATTATTTACGGGAAATGTTCCGCTAAAAGATATGCACGGCGTTGTTGCTATCACCAAAATTGGCGGAGATATGATTGAAAAGACAGGAAAATCTGCAGGAATTCTACTTGCGGCTCTTATTTCAATGAACTTAGCTATATTAAATATACTGCCAATTCCGGCTTTAGATGGTGGTCATTTAATGTTCTTATTAATCGAAAAAATAATAGGAAAACCTCTTGATGACAAAGTTATAGAAAAAATATCATCCGTATTTTTTACACTTTTAATAATACTAATGGTATTTATAGTATTTAACGATATAACTTTATTGGTTCAAAAATAACATTTTATGTATTTTATTAAGAGTAATCGGTATTACCCTCTCCGACGGGGAGGGTAGACTTTCTTAAAGTACTTTCTTTTGTTTCTTTATGCTATCAAAGAAACCAAAAGAAAGTACCAAAGAAAAGAAAGAAAACACGCACAGTTTCCTACGTCTTCGCGGGATATTTACCCCGCTCAGCCGTTCAATTTAGTTGGG
>CAYSIO010000069.1:0-7076 GCA_964431115.1 uncultured Vampirovibrio sp. | reverse complement strand
AGAATGATAACAATAGGTCCTGAAAATATCCAAAAGGTGAAAGTTGGGTAATTTGTGTGCAAGTTCCCATTAGCCAGATTAATTTGGCATTTTGTAATTCGCTTATAGTCGATCTGAGTACAAGATTCTTACCGGAACCGCTATCTCCTGACAAAGTTATTATACGAGAATTGGCATTTTTCAGACCTTCGATAAGCTTAGCTTTTATTTTTTGTTGTGAGTTCATTGTATCGTAGAATTGTGGCTTTGAAATCGAGATTTTATTTTCAGTAACAAACTCAATTCCACATTTTCTACATTTTTTTGCATTAGGAAGATTGGCTGCTCCGCATTCAGTGCATATTTTTAATAAGACTTTTCCGCAATTTGAACATTCTGTAGCTGTGATTAAATTATAGGTGTTACAATCTTTGCATATAGAACCGACTTTTGAATTACAAAAGTTACATTTTAGCGAATAATCTTTAATCTCTTTTTTGCATCTGGGACACTGCATTTAACTAACTATTCCTTTACGTAATCAATAATTTCACTTAATGTCATAATTATATCTTCTTCCGGTAGATTTAACGTTGTTGCAATATCTTTGACTGATAATTTTTTACTATATTTTAAATCACATATTTTAAGTATTTGTTTCTCTGGATGTTTATTATTAATATTTTCTAAATCTGAAAATATTTCAGAAATATCAATGCTTGGAAGTAGCGGTTCATAGCTAAAACATTTATAAGACGGCAGTTCAAAACCAGCTTTTATTGCAGGTACTGAATCGTTTTCTTCTTCTACTGTAAGCTCTTCTTCAAAGCTTTCAAGCTCTTCGGTTTCCTCTTCAACTGCAAGTTCTTCTTCGAGGCCTTCAAGCTCTTCGGCCTCTTCTTCTACTGCAAGTTCTTCTTCAAAACTTTCAAGCTCTTCGTTTTCTTCTTCTACTGCAAGTTCTTCTTCAAAACTTTCAAGCTCTTCGGTTTCTTCTTCTACTGTAAGCTCTTCTTCAAAGCTTTCAAGCTCTTCGGTTTCCTCTTCAACTGCAAGTTCTTCTTCGAAGCCTTCAAGCTCTTCGGTTTCCTCTTCAACTGCAAGTTCTTCCTTGAAGCTTTCAAGCTCTTCGTTTTCCTCTTCTACTGCAAGTTCTTCTTCAAAACTTTCAAGCTCTTCGGCCTCTTCTTCTACTGCAAGCTCTTCTTCAAAACTTTCAAGCTCTTCGGTTTCCTCTTCAACTGCAAGTTCTTCTTCGAAGCCTTCAAGCTCTTCGGTTTCCTCTTCAACTGCAAGTTCTTCCTTGAAGCTTTCAAGCTCTTCCGGCTCGGATTTTTCCTCCGTTACAAGCTCTTCTTGAGAAGCAAATTCTAAATCATCATATAATTTTTCTTCAATAGATAATTCTGTTTCCTGGCTATTATTGTTATCGGACGATAACGAATTAATCCCATTTATCATTTTATCAACTAAAGACTTATCAACTTTATCTTCATTTGAAATTCTATTTTCACTCTCGTCATTATCTTCATTTAAAAAATCGTCCATTGATTCTGTCAAATCATCAATTTTTGTTTCCGAAAAATCGGCTGAATGTTCAGGGATATATTCCGGTTCGACAATCGGTTGTGAAACAAAATTTAATATATCAGTAACCGGACGTATTGCTCTTGCCTTAACGTTCAGTTTTTTAGAAACTGTAACAATAGATGTTGCTACAACTTTTCTAAAATATGATATTAAAACATCTTCGTTAGTAATCGAATCAATTACAACTTTTGAATGTAAATAAACATCCTCTGCAATATCTTCGAGTATATCTTCACATTCCGGATATTTACGATGTTCTTTTATAATTGATACAATTAAATCATAATATTTGTTTTCCATAATCTCTCTTCTTCTCTTATAAGCGAATTACCAGTATCGGATTACCCTGAATATTATTAAATGTACTCATATTTGTACTCAAACTTAAATCCAGAGCATTATTTACAGTTTTTACTATCAAATCATCAATAGACTTTTCACCGCTAGATGCTGCAAATTGTTTTACTTTAAAGCGATTATTATCCTTATTAAACTCTAATTCAACAGCAATTCTGTTGGTAATAGGAGGTTTGCTTAACAATAATAATTCAGTTTTTAAATTAAGCTGTATAATTTTACCCATTTTTACAAAGTATCTTTTTGCAGACGGATTGTTTACATATCCTGTTGGGACTTCCCAATTTATTGATAGATTTGAGACTAATATTGAAGCATCTAAATTAGATTCTATTTCAGGTATAGTCACTGCATTACCTTCATTAGTATTACCAATAGGTTTAATATTTTCAACGGTCTCTATAGGCATTGCTTCTTTATTGACTGTTTTTCTGTTATCGACAACATTTTGAATAGGTGTAGGTTGAACATTACTTGCAGCGTTGTTTTGATTTATATATTTTGTATATCCAAAATATCCGGCAGCAGCAACAATAGTCAAAATTCCAAGCATCGGTAAAAGGCCTGTTTTCTTGTTATTTTCGACAGTTTCGATATCTTCGGACTGTACAGTTTCTTCTTCGTGGTTTTGTTTTCCAAATAACTCCTCAAGCTCTGCAGCAGTCTCTTTTACAGTTTCCGATTCTTCTGATACTTCCATTTCCGTTGAATTAAATTCTTCAGGAGCATCTTCATACGAATAATCTTCAGTAATTTCATCTAAAATAGAATCATTATCTATTTCTTGTGAAATATCTTCTTTGTCTGTTACAACATCTAAATCCGTTTCCGATTCATACGCTTCCAAACTTGGAGTTGTTATAGTAGAAAAATCCTCATCAACCACAGACTCTTCTTCTATTTCATCAAATGATAATTCACCACTATCAAAATTAGTAGTTTCATTATCAGTAAGTATCTCATCATCAGCCTGTTCTAAAAGATTAGAATCAGCTTCTTCAAGCATATCTGCATGATTTTCAAAATATTCTTCTTGTGGAGAATAATCCATAACTGTTTCAAAAACTTCATCTGTAGCCGGAATTTCAGATAACTCTTCCACACCTTCATTATCAAATACAAGTTCTTCAATCTCATCCGGAGCACTTGATTCAAAAGATATAGCATCATCTGTTTCTTCGCTATCAAGCAATTCGTAATCAATAAGTTCTTCTTCAGCTACATTATTATCAGTAGAAATTTCCTCTAAGCTATCCCTGTATATTTCTAAGTCTTCACTGTCAGCACCAATAGTATCCAAAACAGCATCATCATCAATAAAGCCTAATGATTCGTCAGCTAGAGATTCATCCGAATTTTCAATTGAGTCAATTTTGTTATCAGAAGATATAAAATCAAATATCAATTGAGTTTTTGCTGAATTGATAAGTAACGTTCTATATTCTTTCGAATTTATTAAAATTTTATAGAAAGTTGAAACGTCTTCCAATCTGTTATCTAAATAATCAAAAATTTGGGCTTCAAAATTTTCCGGAATATCATCATAAGGCTCTACATAAAGTAAAGGTTCAATATCATAATAAGACTGTAGCTGTTCTTCTTTAACTCCATAATAACCATTATTTTCAACAGTAGTATCAATAGAAGACGGTGTTATAAAACCGGCAACAAGTCCGCTAGACAAATCATTATCCAACTTTATGAACATGTATGCTACAGGGAGTATATTGTTGTCAAAGTGAGCCTTTGGCACACAGAGCTCATTCTCATTGAAATATAATCTGACATCAATATAAGCATTTTTTACATATATATCAGAAATCTCAAAATTACTCAAAACAGCTGCAACATTATGTAGCCCTGATTCAATATCAATATCAACCTCTTCAAAATATTTACCGGCTATGTTTGCAGCTAAAGAATTAGCAACCGATCTGTTTCTAAGTTCAGGGTCGTTAATATATTTACATAAGTCCTGAGCCAACTCAATATCGCTACTTTCTATCAAAAAATTATCGTTGTTCACCTAAGCACTCTCCCTCATTATGAGCTAATAATATCATATTAATTAAAAAAAAGCTATAAATTTCATGCATTTAGTTGACTTGAACTCAAAAATTATTAAATCATTTAGTGTATTTTTGCAAAAAAAAAACTAAAGTTTTATCTTTTTGATTCGTCTTGTATCTGTGAAAGGACAATATAATGTTTTCATCAATGATTCAAAATTTATTATCGTCATCCGGACAAGCTTCTGCAATGCAACGCGCTGTGCAAATGAATAATTATGTTAACAGCATAAATTCACAATGGACGCCGGTTTCAAAAACGACTCCAAATCAGATACAAAAAAACGAAACTGTATCGTTTGAAAAAGTTTTACAAGCAGGTACAAAAACTACTTTTGGCAGTCTTTTAACAAATCCTGCAACCAGAGTAAATGCGCAATTATATACAAATACAGCACAAAGCGTAACACAAAAAAATGACTATACATCAAAAAATAAAATAAAAGAACTTATTTCCAAAGTCTCACAAAAGCATGGCGTTGATGAAAAATTAGTTAATGCTCTTGTTAATCAAGAATCCGGTTTTAATCCAAATGCCAGATCAAAAGTCGGTGCAATGGGATTAATGCAACTTATGCCGGCTACAGCTAAAGGATTAGGTGTTACAAATCCGATGGATCCGGAACAAAATGTAGAAGGCGGGGTTAAATACCTTAAATCAATGCTTGATAAATATAATGGTAATATAATCCTTGCTCTTGCAGCTTATAACGCAGGACCCGGTGCAGTAGACAAGTATGACGGTGTTCCTCCTTATAAGGAAACTCAAAATTACGTTAAGTCTATTTTATCAACATACTTATAATTAAACCGCAGTATCAACTTTTGAAGCCTTTTCTTGACGTTCTTTTTCTGCTTTTTCGTGAAGTCTTCTTGTATTAGCATATGTAAATCTAGGAATAACCCAACCTAAGATATATGGTGAAATCAAGAATGTTGTAATTACACCCGGTATAGAATTTAAACCTCTGGCAAAAGCTAAAATTTTGTTATTTTTAAGCTTTCCTGATTTACCTTTCATCAAGTTGGTAATCATTTTGTTTATTTCTTCTGTGCTCATCTTACTATCTTTACCTAAGTTTTCAAAGAAAGCTAATATTTTCTTGTTTTTATCAGTTTTACTCAAATTCTTAAGTTCTGATATTTTTACACCGCTTTCGTTAAATACGGTATTCGCAAGCTCAGACTTAGCAATAATTTTCTGCAAATCACCGCCATTTTTATCAACATACTTACAGAAATTAAGCATTTTTTCCCTGGAATCAATTGTGTTGTACAACGAATTAATTTCAGAGTTTTTAAGAACATGTGCACTACTATACGGATTAATCAAATCAAACATCATTGCAAATTTAGATTTTGTTCTGTCTTTGTGCATTAAGACGAAACCGGATTTGTTTTCATAAGCCGTAACCGCAGCTCTGGTAAGCATCGGAACTGCAAAGACAACTGACATACTTGAAGCAATATCTCTGATTAATATTTCGTATAACTCAGTCAAGTCTTTTTTGCCGTTTTCGTCCACTTGAGCTCTGCTATAAGCTCTGTATCCTCTTGGAGCAAGTAAACCGAATAATGACAAACCTGCCATTAATGTATTAGTAAAGTTGTGTCCATTGTATTCTAATTCTGAAGCATATTTTTCATTAGTATGTTCTGAAATGATTTTTCCTAGCTTTGATAACCAAGATTTATTAGGTTTCTTGCCGGCTTTGAAAGAAACCTCTCCCATGTTCTCTGTTTGGTCGATATTTATAGCTTCGTTGGACTGTTTTTCTTTCATTTGCATAGCTGTACGAGCACCAGGTGAAATGTCACTCTTTGCATAAATCTTAGGTAATATAGACATGACAACTAAAGTTGCAGCTATAGTTGAAATATTTGCAATGAATCTTTTTGCAATAGAACTGTCTTTAATGTTTTCAGCCATTATTTCATCTAATTTTGAAAGATTTTTATTTAGAGTTATGGCATCATCACTATATTTAACCATAGCGTCAATGGTATCTTTTGTCGAGAATGCTTTTATGTTGTTGCCGGTACCGACTTTAAGTTTATCAAGTAAACCTAAATCACTTGATGTTGAATACTTGATGTTATTTATATGGTTTGTAATATCAGCAATACAATTGTCACGGTACTTGCTTTTACTACGCTTGCCTAACCAGTTTTTAGGTAATAACTTGCGATCTTTTGGTATGTTTTCGTATTGCTTGATTTTATCAAGTATAAATTTAATTGAATCGTCTTTTACGTTCTCCTTACCAACAGTGTTAGTGAGCATCTCTCGAATATTTGTTTCAAAGAATTGTTCTTTAAATTTGGTACTGTTGCTAAGTAACGATTTATCAAAGTCAGATTTCGCAACAATTTCACGCAAGCTATTACCGAATCTTCTTATTAGTTGAGAGTTAACACTTGTTGTTTTACCAAACTTTGCAGCAAGCGCAAACATTATTGGAGCAACAGCCATCATACAAGGTCCGGTTAAACCTTCTCGTCCAAGAACTTCAAACCCTTCTTGCATGTTGTATTGTCCGGTTACTTCTTTATCTCTAAGGAAAGCTGCGCCTACACGAGGTGCTGTCATGCCTAATGCGTCTTGAATTAGGAATGAAGCTAAAAAACCTCCGTTTTCAATACCTTGCATAGTACTTCCAAACAAGTTCAAAGCTCCGCCGAACGCACCACCGGCTCTAAAGCTTGGAGAAGTTGCTCTTCTGTGCGGATTATTGTTTGACGTAGTATTGATGCTATTTTCGACTATACATTTTTGAATTTTCAAAGACACAAACCCTTATAAATGTACTTTCTAACACAATTAAATAAAGTATTTAAAATTTTAATATTTGCTATATTGTTACAATTTTCGGCAAGATTGTTACAATTAGTTATTGATTAAGTGTAATAAGTATACTTATTATTTTATAAATTTGCAAGTTTTCTAATTATTTGTTTACATTCTTAACATTAATTAAAACATGAATATTGCTGTTATAAGTGGCTTTCGAGCTATTTTTGTTAATTTTTGTAACAATTTTTGCAAAATATGTTATTAAATTTTAGAATGAGGAATATATA
>CAYSIO010000068.1:0-7133 GCA_964431115.1 uncultured Vampirovibrio sp. | reverse complement strand
TTTAATAATCTTTTATAAGCATAGCTAACAGGAAATCTTTTGTTTTTTTGAGTTTTTTGTTCTTTTATTTCAATATATTCTACATTTTGAACATCTTTAACTTTGAGTTTTAAAATATCAGAAATCCTTAATCCACTATTAATACCGAGCAAAAACAGTAATAAATCACGTTTACTTTTCCCTGCTAAGATTTTTTTTACTTTTTTAATTTCACATTTACCCCTAATGGGCTCAACAAATTGCATAACTTATTCTCCTTTTCTATTGCTACGAAAATAAGTTAACTCTAAGAATTATTTATTTGAATAAAATATGTTGTTTGGGGTTAAAAACTCTTCAAAAGTCCCGTACCAACACTTGGAATTCTAAACATCAAGCGCAAAAGTAGAAATTTCTTCTGCTACATCAAAAACATACGCACTTGCTTTATAAGCCATTTCTGCAAGTCTAATATTACACACATCTTGAACAGAATAGCCGTTTTGCATCGCAATTACCATTGTATTATCAATTTTTTGTGCTGATTCAATTAAATATTGACCGGCTTTAGTAAGTAAATCTTCCGGTTTTACATCGTTATAATAATTGCTTAAATCTGCATAAGATTCTCCTTGAGAAAAGTTTCCACTACCTGAATACTCAGCGGCTTCTCCCTGTGGTTCTGCTTCTATTGCAGGCACAGCTTGCATTGTCGTAGGTGCAAAACCTTCAACCAAACCCGGATAAAATGATGTATCTACAGATGATATTGTGCTCATAAAACTATACCTTATAATATAATTTTATCGTACTTTTTTGCTTTTTCAAGATATCTTGACTAATATTTGATAGTTCTATAGAATTTGTACATTATTTTTGTTAAATCTTCATCGTTTTTCATTGCATTGAACATTTCATTCAACATATCATCTAGTTCTGCAAGATGAGAAAAACTAAATAAATCTTCAGGAGATATCCCTAAGACATTTAAAATTTTATCCAAATTTTCAGCAGTTGGATAATATTTACCATTTTCTATATTACTAATACTAGAAGTATCTAAATTAACTAATTCCGCAAGCTTTTCTTGAGTTATTTTTTGTTTTTTGCGAATTTCTTGTAATCTTTTGCCCAATAAGTTTTTTATATTTTTAGCCATAATTCAATTATTGAATATTTTGAAACTTAATTAAATGGTGTATAACTCTATATAAAATTGACAATGTGAGTTTTACACAATATAATATTTGTAAAACACTAATTTAAACTATTTATTTTGAGTTATACAACAAGCGAGAAGATCATGATGTGGAAGATTTTTGTTGAAATAATTACAGCTTTTATACCTAAGAAATACAGATATAATTCTCGTGTCTTTCTAAGAAGCTTTTGGAATTATATTTATGTAAAAAACAAAGCCGCAAAATGCGGAAAAGGGTTTAAATGCGGACATAGTCTCCCTTGTAGTGTATCAAAACGAACATATATAGACGATAATGTAGGAATAGGTAGTTGCTATGTTATGGGCTCCGGAAAATTTTGCATAGGTAAAAATACTGCAATCGGACCAATGCTAGTAGTAGCAACTGATAACCACAACTATCAAGGAGAAGCTCTTCCTTTTGATAAAACAGTTATAACAAAAGATGTAATTATTTCTGAGAACTGCTGGATCGGCGCCAATGTAACTTTACTACCCGGAACTAAAATCGGCGAAGGAGCAATTATACAAGCAGGTAGTGTTGTACACGGTGAGATTCCGCCTCTTGCAATCGCAGGCGGGAATCCCGCAAAAGGTTTTAAATACAGAGACAAAGAACATTATGAAGGCCTAAAGTCCGAAGGCAAATTTTTATACAAAATTTAGATAAAACTATATGCAACGACTTTTTCAAGGTTAATATGTAACCAGTCAAAAGTCGAATCAGATTCACAAATCCCCTCATAAATATCATTAATATTACAGACTTTTACATTTATTAAATTTACATACTCATCTTTATTGCATTCATCGCATTCATAAACATTACCAATGATTTGATAATGATTAGTTAAGATTACAACCCTGTTTGATTCACTTTTCTCCATAATTTTCTTAAAAGTTTTAATTCTGTTCATTACAAAAACCTCCCAGAAAATAGGATCCAACAAACCAAGAAAACAAACATTCCCGAACAAGGCTAAATAATCATATCATTAAAATCTCTATGATCATCATAGTTATACATATGAACAAAAGTATAAAGCATCTTAACAGAAAATTTCTTTGAGCCTAATTCTAACATAGACCTCAAAGCTTCTCTGTTACTCACAATATGTACGGGAGTTCTATTACAAGCTAAATTATCATAATAGTTTGCAACATTAATTATCTGAGCTATTTCTGAAATATAATCGCTTGAAATCCCACTAGGATAGCCTGAACCGTCATTGTTTTCATGGTGTTCCAATGCAGCTTTCGCTATTTCTTCAGATAAATGTAATCTGTTTTTTATAATTTCATAACCCAATGTTGTATGCCCTGCAACTTCATCCTCGTGAGTGGATAACAAAGCTGAACCGTCAGAAAGTTTTACTTCAAGTTTTCCTATATCATGCAAAAGCCCTGCCAAAACAACGTCTTCAATTTTTGCAGTTGAAAACTCCAATTTTCTCGCAATTAAACCGGAAATAACTGCAACATTCAATGGGTGGCAAATTTCATATTCACCTAGAAATCTTACTTCTGAACCTTTCTTAGATTTTCGGAACTGTTTAAATAAATCAGTAATAATTATACTTACCAAAGTATTTAGCTTTAATAAGCCTTCTTCATAATATCCTTGAGTAAATAAATCTAAAGTCTTTCTGAAATAAAATTTAATTTTAACTTGAATCTCAGACTTTAGAGTTCCTTCCCTATTAATTACAGTTTCAAAATCAGCAGAATCCAAAGTATCATAAGAAAAATTAGCCAATTTTTTGGCGCTATTTTTACCACCGGAACTTTTTTCACCCTTACCACCTTCACTGAATAATTCTTCAGTGAAAAGTTTTGCGTAGTTCTTAAGCATAATCAATTTACCGGGAGTTAAAACTTCACCGGCACTCAAAATCTTACCATTAGCCTCGTTATAAAGGTCAAACGGCAATATCTTATAACTACTAAGCTCTTTTGTAGTAACTATTCTCATACAATCATTATATCATTTTGCTTTAAGATTACATACTATATTTGCTTTATTTTTCAGAACGTCTTAGTTCTTTATAACTGTATAATGCATAAATAAGTACACCAACAAGCAACCAAATGATGAAGTACAAAGCAGAAGTTGCTTTTGCACTAAATTTGCAATACATTAACGCAAAGCAAGTTAATATACCCAATATCGGAAAATAAGGACAGAACGGGACCTTAAAAGGTCTTTCCCTATTTGGTTCTGTTTTTCTTAATATAAGAACTGCAATACATATAACGATAAACGATGTGAATGTACCAAAATTACACAACTCAGCTGAAATATTCAAATCCATAAACAAACCACACAGAATTACTATTAAACCTGATACCCAAGTCATAATATGCGGAGTTTTGAATTTTTTATGAATTGCATTCCAAGATTTTGGCAAGAAATGATCCCTGCTCATTGCATACAAGATTCTGGTTGTACCCAATTGATAAATTAGAAGCACAGAAGTCAATGCGCAAAGAGCTCCAACTGAAATCAAACCCGCATACCAATCAATATTTACAAAACGCATAGCGTGAGCCAGAGGAGCTTGAATATCAATAGCATTCATCGGAACAACACCGGTTAATACAAGCGCAACGCATACATATAAAACCGTACATAAGAACAGTGTTCCCATAATAGCTAAAGGTAAATCTCTTTGAGGATTCTTAGTTTCTTCTGCTGCGGTTGAAATTGCATCAAATCCGATATAAGCAAAGAAAATTATAAATGCTCCAGAGAAAATCCCTTCCAATCCATTAGGCGCAAATGGAACCCAGTTTTCCGGTCTTACATAAAAAGCTCCAACAACAACAAATGATAGAATAATAAACATATTTACACCTACCATAATCGTTGCAACTTTAGTAGATTCTTTAATGCCTTTTATTAATAAAACTGTTAATACTAAAACTATAAATATTGCCGGTAAGTTCGCTGCAACAGGTATTTCCCAACCAAAAGGCAATTGGATAAACGGCATTTTATCGTGCACATCCCAACCATAACGATTACAAAGCTCATACATCGAACGGTAATCATTTCTTAACCATAGAGGGAAATTAACAACCCAAGACGGTAAAACGTGTTGGAAACCTTTTAAAAATTGAACCAAATAACCTGTCCAAGCACTTGCAACAGTGATATTACCGATTGCGTATTCAAGCATTAGAACCCAACCTACCATCCAAGCCATTAATTCACCCATAGTCGCATAAGTATAAGCATAAGCACTACCCGCAACAGGCATCATAGCAGCAATTTCTGAGTATGAAAGAGCTGAGAAAACGCTCGCAACAGCAGCTAAAACCATAGATACAACAATAGCAGAACCTGCACCGGGAGCATCAGAACTGCCAACTATTGCAGACCCAATAATCGTAAAAATACCGGTTCCGACAACTGCTGCTATACCAAGTACAATTAAATCAAATATACCCAAAGTCTTTTTTAATTCAGACTTTGATCCTTCCTCAACAGTTTCTTGAGGTGATTTACATTTTAATAAATTATTGAATATTACTTGTAATCTGTTCATTTTCTTCACTATTTTCTATTTCTGCTTCTCTATTTTTTCTATAACCATAAGCTCCGTATATAATTCCGCCAACAATAACCCAAGCAATGAATATTAATGTTGAAAGAATAGCGGTTTCTCCTTTTGCAACAACCATTGAGTAAATCATTAATCCGCCGCAACAAATAATACCCATTAACGGAAAATATGGACAGAACGGAACTTTGAATGGTCTTTCTCTATCCGGATCAATTTTTCTTAAAATTAAAATCGCAACACATACAATGATAAATGATGTGAATGTTCCAAAGTTACAAAGTGATGCTGCAACATCCAAATCTAAGAATAATGAACCTATAATACCCAACAAACCAACTGTTATTGTAAGAATATGCGGAGTATTGAATTTTTTATGAGTTTTTTGGAATACTTTCGGAATAAAATTATCACGGCTCATTGCGAACAATACACGAGTTGCAGCCATTTGTAATACTAGCATTACAGAAGTCAGACCCGCAATTGAACCTATTGAAATTAAACCTGCTACCCAATTTTGACCGACAGCTGACATCGCATAAGCCATTGGAGCCTTTAACAAGCCTTCCGGAATTACAGCACCACTGGTTGGTTGCAGACCTGTTAAAACAAGAGCTACAAGCACGTATACAATTGTTGTAATCAAAAGCGAGCCAATAATACCAATCGGTAAATCTTTTTGCGGGTTTTTACATTCTTCAGCAGCAGTTGCAAGAGCATCAAAACCAATATAAGCAAAGAATATAATGAAAGCCCCCATAAACACACCCTCAAAACCATTTGGTGCAAAAGGTGTCCAGTTTTCAGGTCTTACATAGAACGCTCCGGCAAGTACAAATAAAGCAATAACGCCAAGCTTAACAGCAACCATTATTCCCGCCATTTTTGCAGAATCTTTTGTACCCTTAACCAAAATAGCTGTCATTAATATAATCATTAATATTGCCGGTAAATTTATTGAAATCGGAATTCCTGCAATGTGAGGGATTACTGTGTTTGGATCTAAACCTTGAGCTTGGTAGAAATGAGCAGCATTTCTGTAATCACTGATTAACCATTGAGGAGGATTACAAAACCATGCCGGCAAAATATGAGAAAAACCTTTTATAAATTGCATAAAATGGTTTGTCCAAGCACAAGCTACTGCAATAAAACCAATCGCATATTCTAGCATCAAGACCCAGCCGATAAGCCAAGCCATGCATTCACCTAAAGTTGCAAATGTATATGTATAAGCACCACCTGCAACAGGAATCATTGTTGAAAATTCGCTATAACAAAGTGCTGAAAAAATACAAGCAATAGCAGCTATTACCATTGATACCATTAATGCAGGACCTGCACCGGTCTCAGGAGCAGCAGCTGCAGTTCCGACGACAGCAAAAATACCTGAACCAATAATCGCTCCGACACCAAGAATAATTAAATCCCAAACACCTAAAGTTTTTTCCAAACCACCTTCTTTAGCACCTGCTAAAGCATCATCTGGGTTTTTTCTTGTTAACATTTTTGCTAATACATTTCGTAGTGTCATTTACTATCCTTTCCTTATAAAATTGAAAATTGAAAGTGGAAAATGGAAAATTTTTAAAGTTTAATTTAAAATTAATCCATTTGATTACTTGTTGTTTTTACTATACTAGTAAGTAACTTTTCTAACTCTATACAATCTTTAATAATCGAATCTTTTTGTTCCTGATTAATATAACCTGTTGCACTTAGTAATTCAATCCAATATTTTGTCTCAGAACACTCCTTTAATGAAATATTCATTTTCATTAAAAAATCTTTTTTGCTCTGCCCTTGTTGAGCTTCATTTATATTTGCACCAATACTGGTACCACTTCTAAGTATTTGTTTTGAAAGAACGAACTCCTTCTTTTCATCCATTAAATATTTATATAATTTGACTATTCTTATCGCAAAATCAAAACTTTTTTCTTTAACAATATTTTTGTTCAATATTATACTGACCTCTAATTAACAAGTTTAAATCAGAAAATTATTATTAAAAATTTTCCATTTTCCACTTTCAATTTTCAATTTGATTAACACTATTTATTAACAGTACTATTTTTACAAAGTGGGAATCCGAGCTTTTCACGTTGTTTGACGTACAAGTTAGCTACAGCAGAAGCCATAGTTCTCACTCGGTTAATAAAGTTAATTCTTTCGTCCTTACTAATAACTCCTCTTGCATCAAGAAGGTTAAAAGTATGCGAACATTTTAAAACATAATCATATGCAGGAAGCACCAATTCAGCTTCAATACAGCTGTCAACTTCTTTTTGATAAGCATCGAAAAGAGAGAATAATCTTTCTGCATTAGAATATTCAAAATTATATTTAGATTGTCCAATTTCGTTTTGGAGGTAAATATCTCCGTACTT
>CAYSIO010000067.1:0-7153 GCA_964431115.1 uncultured Vampirovibrio sp. | reverse complement strand
TTTAATTCCACATTAAAAAATTTAATAACACTTTTTGAGGTAAATTGTTACAAAAGTTAAATTTTCTTTACAAAAGACTACCCAAAAGTGCAATATTATTCACTTGTAGAAAATTCTTGTTAGTGTTAACATTGTAAAGAAAGAGGGGTATTATGAAAAAAATCTTGTTTATTATCGACAAAATTGAGCTTAAATATTTTGAATTCAATAATCTCGTTACAAATTTTTGGTTAATAAAAAAATTTTTGGAAATGGGAAACGAAGTTTTTATAACAACTATTTCACAGCTTTCCCTACATAACAAAACCGCATATACAAGTTGTTTTGAAAGTTTTGTCGAAAATAACAATATTTTTTATAAGAACACTCCGAAAAAAGCTGAAATAGATTCTTTTGACTTAGTTATGTTTCGTCCGGACCCGCCTGTTGATATTGATTATATTAATGCAACTTACATTTTTGATTTTGTAACAACAAGAGTTGTTAACAGTCCAAAATCTATACGAAGCTTCAACGAAAAATTACACAGCCTATATTTTAGCGAGTACATGACAAATTGTCTCGTCACAGCCTCTCTAAAAGAAATTGAAGATTTTTTAAAAACTCATAAACAAATTGTACTCAAACCGCTTAATAGATGTTTTGGCTCCGGCGTAATGTATCTCTATGAAGGAGATCCTAACACCAGAACAATCATTAACACTTTAACAAACAATGAAACTTCAGTAGTCATGGTTCAGGAATTTCTACCGGAAGTAAAACAAGGTGATACAAGAGTGCTCACTCTCGGAGACAGAGTTCTGCCTTATTGCATAAAAAAATTACCGTCATCTGACGATTTTAAATTTAATACACATAATGACAACTTTTTAATAAAATCTGAGCTCACACCGAAAGATTTAGAATATTTCACTCCGATAGCTAAAAAATTAAACGAAATCGGAATAAGTATGGCAGGACTTGATGTCGTTGGAGATAAAATAATAGAAATTAACGTAACAAGCCCTTGTTATTTCATAAAGGAAATAAATCAAGCATATAATACAACTTTAGAAAAGGATTTGTGCGAATTTTTATTGACACACAGCTTGTTATCATTATAAAAATGTAGTATAATTCCATTATATGGTGTATGCAAGGCAAGAACGTCTGGTGTATATTGGATAGAAGAAAGAGTTTAAACAAGAAGGATTATTATGAAAAAGAAACTTATATCTTTATTAGGTGTATTAATATTATCTTCAATGTTTGGTATTGCACATTCAAAAAATGTTTCCAATCCGGATTTAGCAACTGCGATAAAATATTATAAAGCAGGTAATTATTCTCAGTGCTATACACAGTTGGAAACAGCTATAAAAAATGATCCCTCAAATGCTCTTGCGTATTATTACAAAGCAATTTCTGCAGCTCAGTTAGGAAGAGCTGATGAAGCTATAGATAATTACAGCAAAGTTTTAAGTCTTAATACGGGAAATAACAACCTTACACGTTACGCAAAAAAAGGTAAAAGATGTTTGGAAACTCCTGATAAGTGCGAGGATTCTATTTTTGAAAATGTAGACGAAGAGTTTATTCTTAATAAAGGCTACAAGTTTTCTGATGAAGTTAAAAGCGATTATGAACGTTTAAAAATAGAGCAGTTAATGAGAGAAATTAACAGAAACGGAAATATTGATCCACAAAAATTCAAAGAATACAAAGATTTTTCAAGCGTACCTACTAATGATGAAATAGTAGCTGCTCTTCGTACATTACAAAGAGCAGGTTTTGACAATTTGTACAACAATAACTACAATGATTTATCAATTTTAACAGGTAATAATGTCCAACAGGCTTCATTTTTAAACATGATGGGCTCTTCTTCTATGAATCCCCAATTAATCCAAGCTCTGTTAACAAATAATATGGCACAAGGTTTTTAGGAAGTTAAGTTAATTTATGAAAATCAATACAGTAAGATTTGGAGAAATTGAAATAAACGAAAATAGAGTTTTCAATTTTGAGATGCCTATAATCGGTTTTAATGATTTAAAAAAGTTTGTAATTGTAGATACTAATAAAGACAGCTTTTTTAGATGGCTACAATCGATTGAAGATCCTTCGTTGGCATTTCCTATCGTTTCAGTATTTAGTTTAGAAGTTAATTATTCAATCGATTTACCGGATAATGTTGTGGATAAATTAAAAATAGAAAACGTTGAATCACTTTTGGTTATGAACATAGCTTCTATACCACAAGATAACCCACAAAGCACAACAATCAATTTATTAGCACCGCTTGTGTTTAATATAGATAAAAATATAGCTGGGCAAGTTATACTTTCCGGTTCCGGATATGATATCAGTTTCCCATTGTTTAAAAGTAATTAATTAAGGTTCAAAATGCTTGTAATTTCAAGAAAAAACGGTCAAAAAATAATGATAAATGACAACATTGTAATTACGGTTGTCGATACAAGAAACGGTCAATGCAAAATTGCAATTGATGCAGATAGGGATGTTAAAATTTATAGGGAAGAAATTTACTATCAAATCAAGCTCGCGAATCTTATTAGTAAAGACACAAATACAAACTCTGTTGATTCTGTTTCAAACTTTATCAAGAATGATAAAGTCAAGTTTAACGATCAAATAGAAACTACTGAAGAGGCAAAAGAAATCGAGATTGATCAAAGCGAGCGTTCAAAGAAAATTATCATTCGCAAACAAAATAATACCGACATTTAATTTAGGAGCTAATGTTCTTTTTTACAGACAATCAAGATTATAAATTCAGACCGAGAAGCGTTGAACACGCTTATTTGTTGGTGCTCAATAATGAACTTGATTCTGCACAAGCAGTATTTGAGTCGTTGGATTCACCTCGTGCTCGTTGGGGCAAGGCTTTTGTAGATATACTTTTAGGATATATTGAAAAATACCCAAGCTATTTTGAAATAAGAAATTTTTTAGAAATAGATTTAGATTTTTTAATAAAAAATGAAAAAATTGAATACGTAGAACAGTTTTTAGGCGCTACAAAAATTTTAGCAGGAATAAATCAAGAAACTTATAAATACATTGCCCGAGTAATGTTTGAGAATAGGTTATATAAAGCTGCCAGAGAATACTTAGAAAAATCAAAAAGTCTTTTTTATAATGATCCGGAGCTACATTTTTTATTTGCCAAATATTATTTAAAAAATCGTGAATATGAAAATGCCGATAAACATCTGGATGAATGTTTGAACATTTTACCGGATTATTTTCCTGCCCAAAAATTGCAAAAAGAAATTTCCAGATATTTGGCTTAAAACAAATCTTCTTGTATAATATTCATATGAAATCAAATAATTCAGATAGTTTTGAAGCAAAAAAACAAAATCTAATACAAGAACAAGAAAACTTCTTTTTAAAAGAAGATTTTTCAGGATTGCAAAATTTTAATTTTAATGTTTCAGAACCGTCAAGAAGACTTAATGACTACGATTTTAATATTTTACAAGAAGATGCATATAAAGAAATCAACGATGAGCTTTTTAAACTTGAATACAAACTAGCCCGTCTGGAAGAAGAAATAAAAAGCATAGAATCTCAAATATTCGTTGCACAAGAAATTGGAGATTATAACTTTATCCAAGAATTAAACAACAGAAAAAAATATTTAGAAGAAGATTTCGCTAATGCCCTTTATTTGTATAACAACAAAAGTTTTTCAGCTAAAATTTCAGAGCATTTCTCTAACATAATAAACGATAAAACTAAAAATAAGTATAGGAATCTTTATAATAAATTTTCTAAATTTAAAGACTTTCTCATTTCAAAACTACCTAAGAGTATAGTTTCAGCTCTAAAATTAAGAGAATCATTAACCACATTGGCAACGCTCAATAAAAGTGTAGACGATTTAGTTTCAATGAATATTCCTTATGGAGAGCAGTATAATAAGTATGATCAGCTTTCAAAATACATAATTAAAGCTAATTCCATTCAAGCAGAAATTTCAAAATATATGAAAAAAATAGAATAAAACAAAAGCGGAACAAGTTGTCCCGCTTTTGTTTGTAATCAATCTATAACACAATACATACCATAGTATATATTAAACTATATCAACACTTGATTTTAAAGTTCTACAAATAGATTTGTTACAAAATTTTACTTTTATGATAGAATAACATTTATGAAAAAGAAACCAATTATAGCAGTCGTAGGACGCCCAAACGTAGGAAAATCGACTTTTGTAAATCGTCTTGTCGGAAAAAGACAGTCAATCGTTGATGATTTGCCGGGCGTTACCAGAGACAGAATATATTTTGATGTAGAATGGCAAAACAAGCTCTTCACGGTTATTGATACAGGCGGAATTATTCCGGGTGATGAAGATGAAATAATGCTTTCTATATATGATCAGGCGCGTATTGCTTGTGAAGAAGCAGAAAAAATAATTTTCATAGTTGACGGCATTGAAGGCGCAACTCCTGTTGATATAGATATAGCAAATATTTTGAGACAATCAGGCAAGCCTGTATTCTTAGCTGTTAATAAAGTTGATTCAAGCAACCAAATAACAATGATTAGTGATTTCTATTCACTGGCTATAGGAGAGCCTATAGCAATTTCAGCCTTGCACGGTTCCGGCGGAGTCGGAGATTTATTGGAAGAAATTACTAAAGATTTTGAAGCTGATGAAGATGAAACTGAAGACAATACTATTAAAATAGCCATAGTTGGTCGCCCAAATGCGGGAAAATCTTCTATAGTAAATGCTCTTTTAGGAGAAAAAAGAGTTATTGTATCTGACATTTCCGGAACAACTCGTGATAGCATTGACTCCAGATTAACATATAACAATAGAGAATTTGTAATAATTGATACTGCAGGTATAAGAAAAAAATCTAAGGTTGATTATGGAGTAGAGAAGTTTGCAGTTGACAGAGCTATTCGTTCCATTAGAGAATGCGACGTAGCTTTAATGGTAATAGATGCGACAGAGGCGGTAAACGGAATTTCTGACCAAGACAAAAAAATTGCTTCTATAATTACGGAAGCCGGAAAAGGTATGGTAATCGCGATTAATAAATGGGATTTGATTGAAGATAAAAAATCAAATACTATTAATAAATTTGAAAAAATGATTGAACATGAAATCCCGTTTTTAAACTATATTCCTAAAATTTATATAAGCGCAGTTACTCATCAGCGCTTAAACACAATTTTCACTAAGGTTGAAGAGGTTTACGCTGAGTGCACAAAACGTGTTTCAACAGGCTTATTAAACAAAGTCATAAACGAAGCTTATGCTCTAAATCCGCCTCAAACAATAAGAAATAAAAGGCTTAAAATACTTTATTCTACGCAAGCTGCGGTTCATCCGCCAACATTCTTATTGTTTGCAAATAACGAAGAGCTTATTAAAGAACACTATAAGCGCTATCTTGAAAACAAAATTCGTGAAGCTTTTGGATTCTTTGGAACCTCAATAAGAATTTCAGTCAGAACACGTAGCGAAAAAGCTAAAAAGAAATAGCTTATTCCCTAATTAAAACATATTGTCCCGATTTAAGCGAATTTGCGAGTGTCTCAATTACATCATTGTGCACTCTTATGCACCCTTTGGAAACTCGCTTTCCAATAGATTCAGGTTCAAAAGTTCCATGTATAAATTGTCCGTCATTACCGACAACCAGCCCTGTTTCAGGGTCGATTTTTGACAAATTCAACAAATAAGTTCCGTAGTCATCCGGATTTCTAAATCTTTTTGTTGTTTTTGGAGCCTCCGTATATGGGTATTTTTCAATACTGTTTATAACTTTTAAAGCAGGTTTTGTCGGAGTTGATTTTTTACCTGATGCTATAGGATAAACATCGTTCAAGCAGGTATCAAAATCATAGTGATACAACCTACCTTCAGACAGATCGACAACCACTGCCGGATATATAGCTTCACCTGCAACAATTAACTCCGGCGACATTAACATTGAATCTGCTACTTTTAGCTCATCCTTAACAGCTTCCGTTCTTACAAAAACATCTTGTTGTAATCCTTCTATTTTCTGCGGTTTTATTGTTTGCGTTGCTAACAACAATGGTGTTACAACAGCTAAATTCTTCATGATTTTAGGGATTTGTATACTTTTAATTTGCATATTAATACATTCTCACTATTTCTCTTACTTTTTCTAATACTTTTTGAGCCTCTGCTCTTGCTCTTTGTGAGCCTTCGCGAATAATTCTTTCGACTTCTTCAGGGTGTTCTTCATAATAACGACGTCTTTCTCTAATACCCGCGAATCTTTCATTAATCTTAGCCCCTAATTGACGTTTACAATCAGCACAGCCTCGAAGACCTTTTTCACATTCACATTTTATTGTTTCAATCTCAGCTTCTTCGCCAAATATCTTCCAGTATTTAAATGCTACTTCACATTCATCAGGATGTCCGAGATCATCCTTTCTCATACGACTTCTGTCAGTAATTGCTGACATAACCTTTTTAGCTGTCACTTCTGCAGTATCAGAAATTTTAATATCATTGTTGAATGATTTACCCATTTTATTTCCGTCAAGACCGCAAATTAATGAACAATTGTTCAATTTTGGTTGTGGCTCATTAAAGAAATCTGTATTATAAATATGGTTAAATCGTCTAACAATATCACGGCTTAACTCAACGTGAGCTACTTGGTCAATACCAACAGGCACACATTCAGCATTAAATGTCAAAATATCCGCCGTCATAAGCACTGGATATCCCATTAATCCATAATTAATTTGAGAAGCCATTCCTTCTTTGGTCTTTAAAATTTTTGCCATATCTTTTAAAGTTGGATCACGTTCCACCCAGTTCTGAGGAGTAATCATACTTAAATAGATATGTAATTCCGCAGTCTCAGGAACAAGAGATTGAATATAGATAGTAGCTTTATTTGGGTCTATTCCGCAAGCTAACCAATCCATAACAACATTTAAAACATCTTCTTTCATAGTTTCTGTTTTATCATATTTAGTGGTCAAAGCATGCCAGTCTGCTACAGAAAAATAACAATCATATTCATCTTGGAGTTTAACCCAATTATCAATAACTCCTAAATAGTGACCTAAATGTAATTTTCCTGTGGGACGCATCCCTGACATTATCTTTTGTTTCATTTATATTCCCTCATTATCT
>CAYSIO010000066.1:0-7232 GCA_964431115.1 uncultured Vampirovibrio sp. | reverse complement strand
TCTTCACCTGCTTTATATAAATATTGCATTTCTTTGCGGTTAAGCATAGCTTTTGCAACTTTTTCGCCAGCTCTGAATGTTTTTTCTAAAACGTTACCAGTTTCTACGTTTTTAAGTTTTGTTCTTACGAAAGCTGCACCTTTCCCAGGTTTTACGTGTAAGAATTCAACTACAGACCAAAGTCCGTTATCTAATTCAAGAGTTAAGCCATTTTTTAAATCGTTTACTGAAATCATAAATACTCCTTTATTGTGTATATACTATCTGATTTACTACGATATTACCATAAACTTTTTTATAGGGCAATAGAAGCATAAAGGGGCATATTCAAGCTTTTGAGCAGATTATTTCTTTTCTATAATAATTTTTTTACCATCTATAGAAAGTTTAACTTCGTCGTTATTTGGGTCGATATTTAATACTTGCAAAAACCAAGGCGGAATAATCATCCCCCAACTTCTTCCAAGCTTAACAAATTTTTTATAAACATCAAATTTCATACTTAAATATTACAGCAAATTGCACAAAAAATAAATATTAATGAGATGTTTAGGCGCAGGATAGAGTTTAATCTACCTTTATCTGACATTTTTTAGATATTCCAGCACTGCTTTTAAGGCCTTGCCTCTATGTGAAACTTCATTTTTTTCTTCTTCGCTAAGCTCAGCCATTGTCTTATCTGAGCCTTGAAGTAAAAATATCGGGTCATAGCCAAAACCGTTAACACCTCTTTGCCCTTCAATTATTGAGCCTTCGCAGATTCCGGTATAAGAAAAAGCTAATTCTCCCGTCGGATTAAGAAGGGTCATGCAACATTTAAACCTCGCAGAGCGCTCTTCAACACCCTTCATCTCGCTCAAAACCCTATTAATTCTGGCTTGCGGTGTTTCTGCATATCTTGCTGAATGAATACCGGGAGCACCACCTAAAGCATCTATACAAAGTCCTGAATCATCTGCCAAAGTCCAAGTTTTACCTAATTCCCAAGCGGCTTGAGCTTTTATTAAAGAATTCTCCTCAAACGTTTCTCCGTCTTCAACTGGATCAAATCCTGCGGGAGGTAGGATGAATTCAATATTTGTTTTCGGGATACATTGACCCCTCACCCCAACCCTCTTCCAAAGGAGAGGGAGAGCTGAAACTATTGCATTTATTTCTTTGACTTTATGCTCATTTGATGATGCTAAGACTATTTTCATTTTTCCAATTCCTTTTTAATAATAGAAATCGTCGACTAGTTGGACCGGCCGACGAATTTTTGATAAATCTCATTATAAACTTTATAATTTTCTGTTAAAAAACAGTTTTAAAACTTGATTAATATTATAAACAGGGTTTCGCCCCTATTTTATTAGCTTTCTACAGCCTCTGTATCTTCAGTTTCTTTTTCAACTTCAGGTGTACGAATCGAAGTCTTGTCAGAGCCTAAAGCTTTGTCTTTGAATTTTTTAACTTGTCTTGCAGCTTTTTCAGCAAGTAAGTCAATGCTTTCATACATAGAATCAGCAGATTCTTCGCAACGAATTACACCTGAATTAGTTTTGCAAGAAAATTCAGCAATGTGTTTACCTGATGCTGCAGGGTTCTTGATTACCGATAAGACTACGTCAATACCTGTAATTTGATCGTAATACTCTGCTACTTTGCCTACTTTTTCTTTGACATAAGCCTTGATAGCATCTGTAATCTCAATGTTTTTTCCTGTAACGTGTATATACATTTACACCTCCTATTGCCTACTTAACCATTGTACAATATTTTTTCAGGTTTTTAAAGGGGGGCTATCTAAAATTTTTCCGAATAAATAAAAAACACAAAAAAGAAAAGGTCCAAAAACCTTTGATTTTATTGAACCTTTTCTTTTAAAAAACTATTCCAGAATTTGTGGTAATTCAACGTTTGGCGTGCCGATTGTTCTCACAAGCTCAAGCACAGCAGCCTTCATTTGGCATTTTTGAGCTGTAGCACTAAAGAAATCACTGTAGAAACAGCCAACACAGTTGCAGCCTCTTTTATAACATTCTAATGCTGTTGGCGTCCATCTTTTTACAGCAATAGCTCTTCCCATATCACGACTTTTAAACACTTATTCCTCCAAAAACAACACGAAGTGTTGCTATTTTCTTTTTATAAAACTTCCCCAAATCTCGTAGGTTTTTCTCAACTACATTTCTATTATATTGGCTCACTTAGCTTTTTCAACCCATTAAAAAGCAAATGTAAACACTTGTTTACATACATGCAAACGCTATAGTTTATTGATTTTAAGCATGATAGCGCATGCAAAAGAGCCATGCTTACATGGTTTTAGGGTTTTGTTAGCATGCAAACCCATGTCCCTAGCATGTTTGCAGTCAGTGGGTTTCAGATTAAGTTTTGTAAAGAAGTTGGCATGGTTAAAAATTTGTGCGCAAAATTTACATGCCTATTTTTTCAATAATCTGCTCAAACTTCATGCTACGAGAGGCTTTAAGGAATATTTTTGTATTTTTTGAAATATTCGACTTAATATAACTAATTGCGTCATCAATATTATCAAAATGTTTTCCGCCACATTTTTCTGAAATATTTTTTGATAAAGAGCCAATTGTAATAATTTTAGCGTCAGGATTTTTATTATAAATATACAAACCAAGCTCTGAGTGATACTGAACTTCGTTTTCTCCGAGTTCTCCCATATCTCCGAGAATTAAAACATAGTTTTCGTACAACTCAAAAATTGTATCCACAAAAGCTCGCATTGATTCAGGGTTAGCGTTATAGCTATCGTTGATTATCTCAAACCCGTTTACATTTACTCCCTCCCAACGTTTTTCAATAGGCTTATATGTTTTTAAACCTTCTTGAATCTCAACGGTAGAAAGCCCCAGTTTTACACCTGCATTAATCGCGGCAAGAGCATTTTCGATATTGTAATCTCCACCGACATTGAGTTCGTAAATATTATTTTTGTATTCAAATTTTGAGTAGTTTACATCTTTTTTAAGTATATTTACCCCTTTAATTGAGTAAAAAATCTTTTCTCCGCTAAATTCAATTGTTTTTTTAATCAATTCGTCGTCATGCGCAATAAATAGATTACCTCGTTGGTACTTAACGATTTCGCACTTAGCTTTGGCGATGTTTTCACGGGAGCCAAGACGGCCTATATGTGCCGTTCCGACATTTGAAACAATTGTTATATCAGGCTCTGCGTATTTTGAAAGAAGCTCGATTTCGCCAAGCCCACGCATTCCCATTTCAAGCACAAGCACTTCTGTGTCATCCGGAGTTGCAAAAATTGTCTGACAAAGCCCGACTTCGTTGTTGTGATTTAACGGTGTCTTAAACACCTTATATTTACTTTCCAAAGTTGAAGCTACAATCTCTTTTGTGGTTGTTTTACCTGAGCTTCCGGTAATTGCTACAACTTTAAAATTAAGCTTGTTTCTGCGGTAATTTGCAAGCTGAAGATAAGCGATTAATGTATCAGGGACTTGGAGAATAAGCGAGGAACACCCCTCACCCAAATTTCTAAGTTCACTTTGTTCACTAAGAAATTCTTCCCTCTCCCTCAAGGGGCGAGGGGTAGCTTGAGCGGTGCAAAAAGCACCGATTGCACCTTTTTCTAAAGCTTGAGCAATAAACTTTTCGCCGTCAAAGGACGCTCCTTTAAGCGGAAGATAAATATCGCCTTTTTGAATTGTGCGCGTATCAGTGGAGATTTGTACTTCCAAATCTTCATCATAGCTTCCAAAAACCTTAGCACCTGTTGCTTGTATAAGTTCGCTTAATTTCATAAGATTATTTTACTCTAAAATCTAAAAAAATAAATCTTTGAATATTCTTAACTCCATCTTTAAAAGAGTTATTAATCTTCTCATATATTCGTTACTAGTAAGATATAACTTCTTAAAGAAATTAAAATTTTGTTTTCCGAAATTTAATTTCATTATATTTTCTTCAGTCGCATTTTCAAGTTTTAAAAACTTAAAATCCTCTCCAAATGTCTCCATATAATAACCATAAGGTGCAGCATGCTCTTTCGGTTTCGGTTTAAGACTTTTATTGTCAATTAGATTATAAACTTCATCCGTCGAATCAGCTTGATAGGCACAGTCAAAATCTTCGTATAAAGCTTTTCCTGCCAAAATAGAAATTTTCCCCAAATAAGTTGCTTCACAGCCCACAGTAGAGCCAAATGTTAAAACTTTATCAACAGATTTTATTAAAGCATAAGTATCAATCTTATCATCAGGTTCTAATACCGTAAGATTTTTATACTGCGCTTTAAATTCATTTATTTCTTTGATTTGACTTGATTTAAGTTCTTTAGCCTTAGTCAAATTTGGATGAACTCTTAGATAAAAATGTTTTGAATCATCATTTTTATAATGTTCAAGAATATTTTTAATAAGTATATTGTCATGTTCAACAAACGGATGTGCCCAAGATTCATATGCAAAAATCTCATCTATTGAGGAATTAAATATACCGATATTTTCCTTAGTTTCATCAAAATTAAACGGCAAAAGACCTCGAGTTTGATTTTTGGTAAAAGAATCCCAAGATTGATATTGCCCTTTCATCCTGTCTTGAAAGAATTTTGTTGCAAGTTCAGTTGCATTCTCCGTTCTTTTTTCCCAAGCTTCTGCAATCAGTCTTTTTATATAATAAAAATCATGTATTAAATTATCTTTTGCACACCAAAGCTTATTCAAATTTGCTCCCCTATCATAGACAACGTACGGAATTTTTTGTTTAATTGCGAAAGTTGCTCCGCCATAATTCAAATGAAAACGACCGTTGAATATATAAAATTCGTCAAATTTATACTTTTGATTCAATCTTTCGATGTTTTTTAACGTTATATAACAGGTTTCCATAGCTGATACCAGATAATCATGATATTCTTCCAAACTAAAGTTATAATCTCTGGTCATAGTCATAGTGGTACTGACCGGTCCAATACCAATGTTATATCCGTCTATTTCATAATTAATAGCTTCCTTTATTGTTTTAAATCTTGGTATTTCAGGGCACTTTACAGATTTCATTTTTAAGAAATGTTTTTGAGGAATTTTATATTCTCTTGCTAAATCTCTCCAAGTGTCAAAACATTTTGAGCAACGTTTTTTGTTTGCTTTGTCTTTACTACACCAACAAGGACCTTTAATTTTTCCGTTGCAATCAAGAATATAAATTTGGTTTTCAGGGTCACTTGCCAATTGAATCAGTAATTCCAAATTCATGCGTCTATAAACGTTGTTCCTGTTGTAACCTATAACAAATAAAATCTTTTTCATTTTAAATTTTTCTTCCTAAATTTTAATAATATTCTATAACTTTATGTACATCAAAAAATGTTATTATTACCATCTTATAATTTCAATTTAATTTCTCAACCATTCTTTTTATTATTTCATTTTCATCTTTAGAACGTTCTTTTAATACATTATGTCCAAAACGCATTTTTTTAGGATAAATCATATAATCACCATATATTCTTCTTAAATAATTATCCGGTTTATTCATACAAGGAAATTCGTATCCTTCAAATTCTATAGTTTTAAATGGAAAATAAACATCATAGTTTGTAAACCAATTTTTCCAGTTATGAGGAAAATCCAAACCCCATACATATTGCATCTTGGTCTTATCCTCTGGCAAAGGTTGTATAAGAATATGCTCTTTCCTATATTTTGTAATTAGTTCTCTTATATATGAATAATTTTTATTATATTTTCTTATTTTACGTAATTTAGTAATGATTGTTTGTATCTTTTGGGTCTCTTTTAATTGTTCCTCTGTTGAAATAATTTCACCATACTCATCTACAGGGAAAAGATCTAAAAATAAATCTTCACACATTTTGTGTTTTATCTTTATAAAGATTCCATCTTTATTATATGTAGCATAAACATCAGGATTAATTGTATTATTGTTAACAACATCCATTATTTTTTCATAATCTTTTCTAAATATACCTAAATCAATATCGTCATCCCAAGGAATAAAACCTTTATGTCTAATTGCTCCAATTAAGGTGCCAAAATCTAGCCAATAAAGGATATTATTTTGTTTGCATATTTTATCAAAATCCAATAATATAGCTAAGGTTGCTAGTTGAAAATCTCTGAACTCGCCTATTGCAGGCGGTATTGTTGTTATATCTATATTATTCTTTTTATAATAATAAAAAGGATTTTTTCTTCTTTTTCTGTTGTATTTAGCTTTAGAAATTTTGAATTTTATACCTAAAAAGACTAATTTATAATGGAAATTATCATTTTCGGTTATAGAAAAGACTTTTGTAATAAAATCTTTTATATACACATGTAAAAAAGAACTCTTAACTGTTCCTTTATTAAAGTACATATCAAAACGCTCTTCATATTCTCTTTGTAAATATTCGCCCATATGTCCTCGTAAGCATTTAATTTTTAATATAAACATCGCAAATGTCTTATTATAAAATACAAGAATATCTAAAATTAGTCAATGCTAATGTCTAGCTTTGACTAATTTTAGACTGTTATGAGGTTTAAAAATCTATGCTCACGTTGTATTTGTTGAAATATAGAAACATACATGGAGTTTAGCATGATTTTTGATGATAAAGAATATATTGCAAGGAAAATCAGACTTGCAAGAAAAAAAGCCAATTTTACTCAGGAAGAACTGGCAGAAAAGTTGGATATAAGTGCAAAACAAGTATCAAGAATAGAAAATGCAACTTATTCTCCTTCATTATCTACTTTCCTAAAATTAGTAAATGTTCTTAACATTGATATGTCTGAATTCGGAATACAAACCTCTCGAGCAGAAAGAGTGAATTCCAATCGTGAAAAATTAATGAAAATCATCTACAATGCTACAGATTCAGAGATAGAATTTTATTATTTAACTCTTGATATCATGGCAAAAAATATCAACATTGTTAAAAATGAAAAAATAAAAGTTTAATTTTGCGCTATAATTATTCTATGAATATTTTACAGGAATTTGACACAATAGCTGCAATCGCAACGCCACTCGGAATGGGCGGTGTCGGTGTTATTCGTATTTCAGGCGAAAAAGCGTTTGAAATTATAGAAAAAATCTTCACTAACCCAAAATTTGAACCACGCAAGTTCAATCACGGTTGGATAATTGATAACGGTGTTAAAATAGACGAAACGCTGGTGCTTCCTTTTTTCGCACCAAACAGTTATACAGGTGAAAACGTTGTTGAAATTCAATGTCACGGCGGA